>NZ_AEXS01000131.1:0-43926 GCF_000204455.1 Paenibacillus sp. HGF5
CGCCATCACCCGCGTGGTGCCGAAGGCCACGTGGGTGGCGCTGATGTTGCGCCCGGCGAACAACAGGTTGACCACGTTCGCCGAGTACAGGCTGCGGAACGGTACATGGTAATTCCCGTCCGCATGCATATGCTTCGAGCCGCTCTCTTCGGCGTACATGCCCTGCGGCGGATGCAGATCGATCGACCAGCCGCCGAAGGCGACCCGGTCCCCGAACGGCTCTTGGGCCATAATATCGTTTTGCGTGAGCACATAGTCGCCGACAAAACGGCGATATTCCCGCTTGCCCGGCTGGGCGCCGACCCACTCCAGCGTCATATTGGCGGCATCAAACTTACCGGAATTTTTGATATAGTCCCATATGCCGTATATGACTGACCACAGCTCATCGCGGATCCGCTCATTGTCATGCACGGTGTCGAGCTCGCCGCCCCATTCGATCCACCAGTAATGGCAGCCCGAGTCGCCGCTGCGGATGACCCGCTTGATCGGGATCGGCGTCTGCGTAATATCCTTGGCAAAGACGGGCGGCACGAATTTCACCGGGTGTCCGGCATCCTTCGTGTAGAACAGCAGCGTGCTGCCGAGTGTCACATCGTCCGCCGTCTCCGGCGCCCACTCTTCCCCGTATTCATCGCGCGCTTCCCGCCCGAGCCGGTATTTCGCTCCTGCCAGGAATCCGACCAGCCCGTCCCCCGTGCAATCCAGAAATACGGGACTCTCAAACCGGATGCGCCGCTCCGAGCCCATCATCCAACCGGTAACCGATCGGATCTGCCGCGCGTCAGAATCTCCGTCCGCCTCTACCTCATGCACGTCCGTATTCAAGAACAGGGTGATGTTCGGCTCGGCCCGCACGGTCTCCAGAATGATCAAATCCCATAGATACGGGTTGCCGTCCGGATTCCGGTACTGGTTCTCCACGAACATCTCGCCCATAATGCCGGTTTCCCGGGCATAGCGGTTGATCCCGTGAGCCGTCGCGCCGCATACCCATACGCGCACCTCGCTGCTGGAGTTGCCGCCCAGAACCGGGCGGTTCTGCACGAGCGCTACCTTTTGTCCGAGCCTGGCGGCCGCCACCGCCGCGCAGACCCCTGCCAAACCGCCGCCAATCACCGTTATGTCGCTTACTTCCGTTTCGCTTCTCATGCTCCTTCTCCTTTCATTTTCGTCCAGCCCATCTGTGGACCTGGATTATGGGCTATCCTTTAACAGCCGAGCTTGCCACGCCCTGAATGATATATTTCTGACCGATCAGGAATACGAGGATCATCGGAATGATCCCTGCGGTCGCCGCCGCCATCATGCCGTTATAATCCACCGTATTTTCGAGGATGAAATTTTGCAGCCCCAGCGGAACGGTATACAGATCCTGATCGATCAAGAACACCAAGGCGTTCTCGTAATCGTTCCAGTGCCAGGAGAAATCGATAATGGCCAGCGTGGCCAGCGAAGGCTTCGCCATCGGCAGAATGATCCGGGAAAAAATGCGGAAATGTCCTGCTCCGTCGATAAAGGCAGCTTCCGAAATTTCATATGGTACGGAGAGGAAGAACTGCCGCATCATGAACACCCCGAATATCGTGAATACGCCCGGCAATATAAGAGCCCAATGCGTGTTGTAAATGCCGACCCAGTCGAACATGATGAACTTTGGCACAAACAGCACTTGAGGAGGGACCATCATCATCGACAAATAGATCATGAACATCGCATTCCGTCCCTTGAACTCGATCCGGGCAAAACCGTAAGCGGCTAAAGCGGACAGCAATACCGCTCCGACGGTGCTGATCAAGGCGACTTTAAGCGAGTTGAGGTAGTAGTGGCCAAAGCTGTTCGCTCCGGTCCACACTTTCACATGATGATCCCACATGAATTGGTTGGGAATCCACTTAATCGGGTACTGGAATACTTCCGCCGGCATCTTGAACGAGGTGCTGATCATCCAGAGGAAAGGAACGATCATAACCACGCTGAAGAACAGCATAATGAGCGTGACGATTATTTTGGTGTATAAGGCTTTGGTCATTGTCCTTCCTCCTTAATAGTGAACCCAGCGCTTCTGACCGATCCATTGAATGACGGTGAAGATCATGATGATCAAGAACAGCGCCCAGGAGATCGCGGATGCATAACCCATTTCGTAGTAGCGGAAGGCATTCTGGTATATGAACAGAGATAGCACGGTGGTGCTGTTGCCCGGGCCCCCTTGCGTAATGGCTTGAATGATCCCGAACTGCTTGATGGTCATAATGAGTCCGGTAATAAGCAGCAGGAAGGTCGTGGGGCTGACGAGCGGCCACAGGATGCTGCGAACGGTTTGCCAGGCGCGGGCCCCGTCGATTTTGGCTGCCTCCAGCAGTTCGGTCGAGACCTCCTGCAGCGCGGCCAGGTAGATGATCATGTTATAACCGAGCATGAACCAGATCCAGATGATGTCGATGGCATACATGGAGGAATCCATGGTGGACAGCCATCCCGGGGGATTGGTTATGCCGAACGACTTGAGGATTCCGTTGATCGGGCCGTTATTCGGATGGAACAGCA
Organism: Paenibacillus sp. HGF5; assembly: GCF_000204455.1. Classification (NCBI taxonomy): domain Bacteria; kingdom Bacillati; phylum Bacillota; class Bacilli; order Caryophanales; family Paenibacillaceae; genus Paenibacillus; species Paenibacillus sp. HGF5. The sequence continues at coordinate 2,551 of NZ_AEXS01000131.1, forward strand.
GCATCCATACGAAAGCCACGGCGACGCCGCTGGTGATGTAAGGCATGAAATATAAGGCGCGGAGCAGCTTTTTTAAATACACCGAGCGGTTCAGAACCACGGCGACGATGAAAGCCAGTCCGATCGATATAGGAACGGATAACAGAAAGAACAGCGTATTTTTGATCGAAATGTAGAAGACCTCGTCGCCCAGCATTTTTTGAATGTTGGCCAGGCCCACGAACTTCGTGTCCGAGCTCATAAATTTGTAGTCCGTGAACATGAGATAGAACGAATACAAGGCTGGCACAATAAAAAACAGCATCACGCCGACCATGTTTGGCCCTATAAACAGATAGCCGAGATACTGCTGCCGTTTCATCCAGGATGTTTTCACATAGCCCCACTCCTCTTGGTCTTTTTCATCTCAAGCATAGCAGTCGGGACCAAGCGGGGATAAGGAACAAAACCTTCGAATTTATGCTACAGAAGTATGCAATTACAGTGCCGCGGCCTTCGGTCGCTCCATAGATTTGTTCTATGATTTAAGCAAAAAAGGGGACCGCCGCCCGAAGCGATAGTCCCCTTCTATTGGAGCCGACAGCCCCTTATTTGCCTTCTTTTAAAAACGTATTGTGCCGGTTCACCATGGCCTCCAGCGTTTGATCGAGCGATTGGGCGTTAAGGAAATACTTCTCATACTCCTGAGCCCGCATATCCATCACCTCTTGCGGCAAGCTCCTAACGTACGTAGGCGTTTTGTCTTCGAACATGACGTGCATCAAGGAATCCAGGTCATACGTGTCTTTCTTATCACCGAGCAGGTTGTTTAACGCCTCATCCTGATCGGCGTCCTTCGAAGCCGGCAATCTTCCGCCCGCAGCCATAGGAGCCATGCCTCCGTCCGCATACCACTTCAGGAATTCCCAAGCTTCCGCTTGTTTTTTGGATTTGGCATTAATGGAGATGTAATCACCGAGGCCGCCCCTTGTCACGTAGCTGTCCGCACTGTCCGTTAATCTCGGCACTTGGGCGAACGCGATGGTGAAGTCGCGCGGAAAATCCGTAAAGTTATTCGAGCTTCGCAGCAGCCAAGCCCCGATATTCAGCATAGGCACTTCCCCGCTCAGGAACACTTGCTCCACCGGCATTTTGGAAGTCAGCTGCTCTCCGAGCGGCGGCGTGGTCTTGTCCTCCTTCATCATGACGTTCAGGGTTTCCAGCCATTTTTTGACCAGCGGGTGGTCCAGATTCGAAGTTCCGTCCGCCTTGGTGTACCCCTCTTGCGATAACACCGAATCAATCGGATCGACGAACGGCTCCATATTTTGAATAAATCCGTAGTTATTGCCGACTTTGAGCTTCTTGGCATATTCGCGCAGTTCATCCCACGTCCAGTCCTTCGGAACGGGCAGGCCGGCCGCATCAAGGGCATCCTTGTTCAGCGCGACGAAGAAGGCGCTTTTCGTGGTCGGCATCCCGTAATACTTCCCGTTGATTTTCCAGCCTTCGGCGTCAGGCCCCATTTTCTCGTCGATATTGTAATCGTCGAACTGGCTCAGATCCAAGGCCAGGTTGGACTCCACCCGTTTGGACGTTTGAGAAAGCGTGTAATTCACGAACAGGTCGACATCCTGCCCCGTAATCATGGCTGTATCGAGCTTCAGGTTCCCGTCATCGTCATTAACGTAGCGGACATACTCGACTTGAATATCGGGATGCTCGGCATTCCACGCGTCGATGACCTCTTGCGGTCCCGCCTCCGGCGGTACGCCGCCCCACATGGTTAGTTTGACCGGATCGCCGGATGAAGGCGCTTTCGAATTGTCCGTTCCTTGTCCCTCATTCGCGGATGACGCTGTTTTGCCGCCGCAGCCTGCAAGAAGACCCATTAGCAATACACCGATGAGAAGCATCGCCCATCCTTTTTTATTTTTCACATTAGAGACCTCCCCGAGAATCATATTGGTGTGATGCCCTCTCATCGTAGCAGGGAACGGGAGCCGCTTTTAAGCTACATATCCATTCAGATAATGGAACAAAACGATGGAATTCCTGTTTCGGAGAATCCTATGCCCTGCATAGAATCGTTCTATTTAGCGTCTTTGTTGTGTTGTCTATATTTGCTCGGCGTGAAGCCGGTCAACCGCTTGAATATTTTTATAAAATAATTGTCGTTCACGAACCCCACCCGAAGGCCGATCTCGTGAACAGGGAGGTCGGTTTGAAGCAAATACGCGATGGCTTTATCCACCCGGACCTGGTGCAAATAATGAATCAAGGTGCGTCCGGTCTTTTTCTTGAAGAGCGCGCTGACGTAATTCTCACCCATCATCACGTAGCCCGACATCGATTTTACCGTAATGTCCTGCTCGTAGTGCTCATGGATGTACTGCAATATTTTCTGTACTTCCGGGTGTGATGTGATTTCCTCGGGGGAGGCATGATGCGCCGACTGTGACGGCATCGTCTCCGTGGACGCGACCGGAATCGAAACAGGTTGGCTTGGGTTCGGGTTACTCTTGGTCAGCTCGGCATTCATTTTGTGCAGCGTCTCCCGCAGCGTATTCACGCTCATCGACAGCTTCAGGATATAGTTGGATGCCCCGTATTCCATCGCTTGCCGGACATACTCGAATTCACTCATACAGGTCAGCATCACGAACCGAGAAGCGTATCCCTCTTCCCGGGTTCTGCGGAGGAGCTCCACACCATCCATTTCCGGCATCACGATATCGGTCAGCACGAGATCGGGCGGATTGCTCCGGATCATCTCCAGCGCCTCGGCGCCGTTGCCTGCCTCTCCCGCCACCTTGAATCCAAGCTCCTCCCACGCGATGATCTCGCGCACGGACTCTCGCACAAATACCTCGTCCTCCACCAGCAGCACCTTCCACATAGGTCTCTCCTCCTCGCAGCTTTCAATCCGGTTCCAAGCCTGCATAGGCCAGTGGCGAATCATCTGCCCGTTATGATGAAATCAAGTGATCGTTCTGATAAGGCGTTGAGATTAACAACGGGATAGAAAATCGAATCCGCGTTCCCCGCTCCGAAGAAATAATCTCCATGCTGCCCTCTTCTTTAAATAACAGCCGCAGCAGCTCTTGCACATTGTTAAGACCGATGCCCGGACGTTTACGCATTCCGCCCGCCTGCCGGGACTGCTCCATGCCGACGCCGTTGTCCTTGATCTCCACCGCCAATCGATTGGGTCCCTCCCGGGTAACCGTAATTTCAATGAGACCCTCCTGTTCCGGCAGCGGCCCGATTCCGTGCAGGATGGCATTCTCCACGAGCGGCTGCAGACAGAGCTTGGGCACAAGCGCATAGAGGATGTCCTCATCATACGCAAAGGTCACGTCAAAACGGTGATTATAACGCACCTGCTGAATATGGACATAGGCCTGCACCAGCTCGATTTCATCCTTCAGGTGCACCAGATCCTTCTCCGTATTCAGGCTCGCCTCCAGCAGCTTGCCCAGAGACAGGGTGATATTCGTGATATCCTCATTCCCATGGCGAATGGCACTCCACTTGACCGTATTTAGCGTGTTGAGCAGAAAATGCGGGTTCATCTGAGCCAGCAGCATATGAAAATGCACTGCTTCCTTCTGCCTTTCCTCGGCCTTCAATCGCTGAATCAGCACATCCATGTCGTTGAGCATGGAATTGAACGTCTGCGTCAGCTCCAGAATCTCGCCCCGGAACTTGTGCTCCGGCAGCCGGATTTTTAGATTGTTGCGGACAACCGCCTTCATCTTATTCTGCAAATGGGATAACGGCCGGGTAATCGTGGCGGCAATAATGAAGGTCATGATGAGAAAAGCGCCGGTCAGCAGGAAAAAGGTCATGAAATATTGGCGCTTCAGCTCCTCGATCTCGTTAAAGAGCACCGTTAGCGGAATCCGGTTCACGATATACCAATCCAGCGATTCCACGTAAATGTAATTCACCAGGGTGTTGGAGGTTTTATCGATAAAATACTTCTGCCTGGGCTCGGCCGCAATCCTGGCTTTCACCTCGCCGGTCAGACTGCTGTTCAAAATCGATTGGGACACGTTCTCGCCGGCGCTCGTAATCAAGAAATATTCCTGGCGCAGCGTCGACTGCTTCAAGACCGATTGAAACCAAAAGGAGTAATCGATGCTGATCCGGGCCATGCCGTACGGCTTGTTGCGGGGGGTTTCCATGTAAGCGTACAGCGACAGCAGGTAAGGACTCGTCGAGATATCCCGGAGCACGTAGTTCGCGTCGCTCGAAACCCAATGATACGACACGCCCTCCATCTGTTCCCTATCAAAGCCAGGGTTGTCCCGCAGCTTCCTGTAATCGAGCGCCTCCCTGGGAGAATAAGAAGTGTAAGCGTTGCCATGAAAGTCGAGAATCGTGAAGTAGACCGACGGATTATATAGGAAAAAGCTGTTGTTCAAATTTTTGAACTTCTCCTCCATCAGGTTTTTGTTCTCGAGTCCCTGCCGCTGCCCGGGATGGGTCAGCACGGAGGCCACCGTCGAATCCTGCTCCAGAAATATCAGCGTTTTGAAGGCTACGCTCAACTGATCCTCCAGCGTTCGATACATCTGCTCCAGCTGGCTGTGGCTCTGCTGGCTGATTTTCTCCTGGACCAAGGTCTCGATCCGCTGGTAGTTGTACAAATTCAAAATGCCGAAAGGCAGCAATATGACCAGGACGAACGCGGCAAACAGACGGTATTTCAGCTTGTGTGGAAACAGGGATCGTATTCGGTTCAGCACCCTCCCGCACTCTCCTTTTCGCTCGCTTGTTCTTCAATTATATCAGCACCGGTTCGCTTGAGAATGGCAATGCCTGAAATTGCATGGATATGTGCGGTCGATGCAGGGGCAGACGGTGTGGATGTGTAGATTTGTTCTATTTTATCAGACAAAAAAGACCAAACTCTCCGTAAGAGAGCTTGGCCTTCATCTACTGCATCAACACATTTCGTGCTTAAGCGCGTTAACGATCACGCCCGCTAACGTCGAGGTCAGCCACTCCCGATCATGCGTGCCACGTTTGATATCGGATTTAAAAAAGTTACTTTTCCATTAGCATTTCAAAGCAATTTAACAGCAGCACATAGGTCTGCTCGAAAGTGAGCTCGCCTTTCGGGTTGAACTGATTCTTGGCCATGCCGTTCATTAAAGAGAGGTTTATCGCTTGGTATACTTGTTCCTTCGCCCATGGCGAGATGCTGCTATCGTCCGCGAACCGAGAAGCCGAAACGGATCCGGTTGATACCGGTCTGCCTTTCAATTCATTCGTCTTGGCATACACCTGAAGGATCAGCGCGGCTGCCTGTTCTCTGGTGATGGTCGCTCGCGGCGAGAAGGATTGCGGCGATGTGCCGTTGATGATACCATTTTGGCTTGCCCACGTCACGGTCCAATCATCGACGTCCTTAAACGGGGTCTTAACGCCAGAGACATCCATATAAAGATCCTGTCCCAGCATGGTTTCGATCATATGTACCGCCATCTCCGTAAACTCCACTCTGGTGATCGGCTGCTGGTAGGATCGGTCAAACGGCCAGCCGATAATGCCATTGGCTTTTGCCTTCATGTAATCCGCTTGAGCCCAGTTGCTCACTTTGCCATCAGCCGGACCATCATTCACGTTAACGTAGACAAGGCTTCTCGCCCCCAGATAATCATTGGCTGAGATCCATGTCGATCCCTTGCCTACGGCTTTGACCTTGCCGTTTGCATCAATCTCAACGATCCGGTTATCTCCGCTTTTGAACGTATTGCCGCTGGTCTGCAGTCCGTCGGTAAGGCCCATTTGAAGGGTTTCCCCCTTTTGAAGCTGAATATCGTAGCGGGCCAATAAACCAGGCATCATTTTGAAAAACGTCGTGGTGAACTCAACCTGTGCCGCGCTTCCGGAAGCGCTATATAGACCCGTGATCTGAACGGTGAAGGCATCGTCCGGCGCAAAATCGCCTATGCCGTCAGGCCTGAAAATGACGGCAAACGGCACGCCGTAATAGCTGGTCTGCACATTGAAATATTTGCCCGATTTATCGTTGTCGCTTTTGTCAAAGCTCCACTCTTTCCCGTCCCTGACACGGGTCAATTTCACTTGAATCTGATCCGTTCTTGTCCGGTCATACTTTTGCGGGTTCAACGACACCGACCATGGATCGTTTGTCTTAAAAACCTCTTCCGGAAAATATCCTGCAGACGGCCAGGCGATGTAATCATACTGAACTTCGGAAGCCGGGCGGCCCTTGTCCATCGAGTACATCGACGCATAGGCTACGTTGTTGGCGTTATGTACCATGCCGAACATGGTCTGTTTCATCTCCGGATTGATGATCCACCGGCGGTGTCCGACGCGGTCGATATTCGTAGCCCCGCTATCCGCCATATAACCAAGAACATTGTCATAAAAGGTCGGGCTGCCCCCGTAAAGGTTGCTTGTCCTCGCTCCTTCCTTCGCTGAAGTATACAGCGAATCGTCCATGCCGGCCGGCATGGTTGGATAATGGCTCAGCTTTTGATGCAGGGCGTTTACTAGCGCTGCCGCCTGCTGCTGCCCTGCAAGCGAAGGGTTGGCTGTCACGTCATCGGGCAGGCCGGATAGGAATCTTACAAAGTTGACGGCGCGAAGGCCGTCCTCGATATATTCCGGTTTTATCGTCCCTGCCTTATAGGGTACGGCGACGTTTGGCGATTCCATGTAAATTCGTTCAGGCCCCATGTAGGATGTGCCAGTATCCATGGGTTTGAACTGCTGCCATTTATTCAGGATATCCTGCTTCGTTCGATCTCCCGTCAGCTGCTGAACGTCAGCTGCATGGGTATCGGGGGCCGATAAGACTGCTGCGATCAGCATAGCCGCAGGCAGAATCAGCCATTTTCTCGATCGTTGGAGTGATCGTTTCATAGATTCAAGCCACCTTACTTCTAGTATTTTTCCTATAACTTCCGTCTTCATCATTATAACGGCAAATATAGGAAACTTGAACTATAAAAAGATAGGCTTGTAGATCTACCAGTGTATCCCGGTCGTCGCACAGCCTATTCTATTCCGGCCTTCCCGATTTTAACAGCGACCGGAGCCGATATACGCACCGCCACACGGCACGATAACAGAGTGTGCAGCCCTCGATCTCTCCTTCTCCCACACCCAAAAGCCCGGCTCATGTGATATCACAGAGCTGGGCTCTTCTTTGCACTCCTATGAGATACTCCACAAGAGGCTGCACACCTCTTCCCCGCTCAGGTGCGTATATCGGTGGAGGAGCAGCGCGTTCGCCTTTAAAATCGGGAAGCTTCCTTAGCCTATTCCATTCCAGCCTTCCCGATTTTAACAGCGACCGGAGCCGATATACGCACCGCCCCACGGCACGATAACAGAGTGTGCAGCCCTAACCCCGCAGCTCTCAAATGAACGCAAAAAAGCCCAGCTCCCTCAAAAGCAGGAGCCGGGCTTTCTCTTATTTCAATTATTTTTGCTTCAGGTTGTAGAACGACTTCAAGCCGTTGTATTGAGCAAGCTCGCCCAATTGGTCTTCGATGCGAAGCAATTGGTTGTATTTCGCCACACGGTCGGTACGGGAAGGAGCACCCGTTTTGATCTGACCTGCGTTAGTAGCCACTGCGATATCAGCAATCGTGCTGTCCTCGGACTCACCGGAACGGTGGGAGATGACAGCCGTGTATCCTGCGCGTTTTGCCATTTCGATCGCATCGAAAGTTTCAGTCAATGTACCGATTTGGTTTACTTTGATCAGGATGGAGTTACCGATACCCTCGTTGATGCCTTTTTCCAGACGCTCCGTGTTCGTAACGAACAGGTCGTCGCCCACGAGTTGAATTTTGTTACCCAATTTCTCGGTGAGCAATTTCCAACCTTCCCAATCGTCCTCGGAGCATCCGTCTTCGATGGTTACGATCGGGTATTTGTCTACCCAAGAAGCGAGCAGGTCAACGAATTCTGCCGGCGTGAAGGATTTGCCTTCGCCTTCCAGAACATACTTGCCATCTTTGAAGAACTCGGTGGAAGCAACGTCCATACCCAGCAATACATCTTCGCCTGGCTTGTAGCCGGCTTTTTCGATCGCTTCGATGATGGAAGACAGTGCATCTTCGTTGGACGTGAAGTTAGGAGCGAAGCCGCCTTCGTCGCCAACCGCCGTGTTCAGGCCTTTGCCCTTCAGAACGGATTTCAGGTTGTGGAAGATTTCAGCGCCCATGCGAAGAGCTTCTTTGAAGCTAGGTGCGCCAACAGGCAATACCATGAATTCTTGTACGTCAACGTTGTTGTCCGCGTGAGCGCCACCGTTCACGATGTTCATCATAGGTACTGGAAGTTGTTTGGCGTTGAATCCGCCAAGGTATACATACAGCGGAAGATCCAAAGCATCAGCAGCAGCGCGAGCTACAGCCATGGATACGGCCAAGATGGCGTTCGCACCCAATTTGCCTTTGTTTGGCGTACCGTCCAAAGCGATCATCAGCTTGTCGATGCCGAGCTGGTCCAGAGCGTCCATGCCGATCACTTCAGGAGCGATGATTTCGTTCACGTTCTCAACGGCTTTCAGAACGCCTTTGCCCAGGTAACGGGATTTGTCGTCGTCGCGAAGCTCAACAGCTTCGTGAACGCCAGTGGAAGCACCGGATGGAACGATAGCGCGACCGATTGCACCGGATTCCAGGTATACTTCAACCTCTACGGTTGGATTGCCGCGGGAGTCAAGGACTTCGCGTGCATATACATCAGAAATAATAGTCATGTGTATAGTCTCCTTTGAAATGTTATGTTTATGTTCCATTATGAACCACTTATTTACGTGCTGCAATCATGGAGGTTCCCGTCATCTCGTCAGGCTTCGGCAGCCCCATCAGATCAAGAATCGTTGGTGCGATGTCGGCCAGAATACCGCCTTCACGCAGCGTTACGTTCTCATCCGTTACGATGAACGGAACCGGGTTCGTGGTATGCGCGGTGAATGGACGGCCATTCTCGTCGAATACCATGTCCGCATTTCCGTGGTCAGCCGTAATGATAACCACGCCGCCTTTGGCAAGAACGGCATCCACCACTTTGCCAACGCACTCATCGGTGGTTTCTACCGCTTTAACGGTAGGCTCCAGCATACCGGAGTGACCAACCATGTCCGGGTTCGCGAAATTCAAGATGATCGCATCATGCTTATCCGCTTCGATTTCTCTCACGCAAGCATCCGCCACCTCATAGGCGCTCATCTCCGGCTGCAGATCGTACGTCGCCACTTTCGGCGAGTTGATCAATACGCGCGTTTCGCCTGGAAGCTCAACATCGCGTCCGCCGCTGAAGAAGAACGTCACGTGCGGGTACTTCTCCGTTTCCGCAATGCGAAGCTGCTTCTTGTTGTGCTGAACCAGCACTTCGCCCAGCGTGTTGTCCAGATCCTTCGGCTTGTAGGCGACGAAGCCTTCCACCGTCTCGCTGAACAGCGTCAAGCAGACAAAATGCAAGCTTTGCGGGAATTTCGGTCCGCGATCGAAACCACGGAAATCTTTGTTCGTGAACACTTGGGACAGCTGGATCGCACGGTCAGGACGGTAGTTCAGGAAGATGACGGAATCTCCGCTCTCCACCAGGCTTACCGGTTCTCCCGCGCCATTTACCATGACGGTCGGCTCTACGAATTCATCATAGACCGATTTCTCGTAGGATTCGGTGATGGCTTTCAGCGGATCCGTATATTTAGGGCCTTCGCCGTACACCATCGCACGGTATGCCTTCTCGACGCGGTCCCAACGCTTGTCGCGGTCCATTGCGTAGTAACGACCGGAAAGCGTAGCGATTTGGCCAACGCCCACTTCCTCAATCTTCGCAATCAGATCCTTAACGAACTGCTTGCCGCTGTCCGGCGCCACGTCGCGTCCATCCATGAAACCATGGATGTATACGTCATGGAAATCTTCCTTCTTGCAAAGATCCAGCATCGCAAACATGTGCTCAATGTGACTGTGAACGCCACCGTCGGATACCAGCCCGTACAGATGCAGCTTCTTGTTGTTGTTCTTGGCAGCGCGAACGGCTTCCACCAGCGTTTCGTTCTCGAAGAATTCTCCTTCGCGAATCGACTTCGTGATGCGGGTCAAATCCTGATACACGATCCGGCCTGCGCCGATGTTCAAGTGACCCACTTCGGAGTTCCCCATTTGACCTTCCGGCAAGCCTACGGCTTCGCCGCAAGCGGTCAACGTGGTGTTCGGATATTGCTTCAAATACCGGTCGTAGTTAGGCTTGTTCGCTTGAGCGACCGCATTGCCCACCTCGGTGTTGCGAAGCCCGAAACCGTCCATGATGATCAGAGCTACGGGTTTTGGAGCAGACATTTACTTCGCCCCCTCAACGAGTGCGATGTAGGAAGCCGGTTGTAGACTTGCACCACCAACGAGCGCGCCGTCGATGTCGCTTTGTCCCATATACTCCGCTACATTTTCAGGCTTCACGCTGCCGCCGTATTGAATGCGAACTTGGTCTGCAACGGTTTCGCCGTACAGGCCTTTAACGAGTTCGCGAATATAGGCGATGACTTCATTCGCATCCTCTGCCGTGGAGGATTTGCCCGTTCCGATTGCCCAGATTGGCTCGTAAGCAATAACGACATGAACCGCTTGATCAGCAGGAACACCTGCGAACGCTGCTTCTGTTTGTACTTTGCACACGTCTTTGGTTTGGCCGGCTTCGCGTTCTTCCAGCTTCTCGCCAACGCATACGATCGGAAGAAGACCATGACGGAATGCCGCATGTACCTTCTTGTTCACGATCTCATCGGTTTCAGCAAAATACTGACGGCGCTCGGAATGTCCAATAATGACGTAGTCCACGCCCAGGTCTTTCAGCATCAAGCCGCTGATTTCACCCGTAAAGGCGCCATTGTCTTCGAAATGAAGATTTTGTGCACCGATTTTGATATTCGTGCCCTTTGCCGCTTCAACCAATGCAGGAAGATTGGTAAACGGCGCGCAGATCACGCTTTCCACGCCTTCTACTTCCGCTTTGCCCTTCACATCTTCAATAAATGAAGTTGCTTCAGGAACGGTTTTGAACATTTTCCAGTTACCAGCTATGATAGGTGTTCTCACACGATTCACTCCTTTATTCCCCCGAAGATTCTCCAGGGTCCAAACTTCATCCACTTGCTATCCAATGCAGTTCCTCAATCTATTTATCGTTCAGTGCCACAACACCAGGAAGCGCTTTGCCTTCCATGAACTCAAGGGATGCACCGCCGCCTGTCGAGATGTGATCCATCTTGTCGGCAAGGCCGAATTTCTCCGCTGCTGCAGCCGAGTCGCCGCCGCCGATAATCGTGTAAGCTTCCGTTTCCGCACAGGCCTGTGCCACTTCACGAGTACCGTTGCTGAACGGAGCGATTTCGAATACGCCCATAGGACCGTTCCAAACGACAAGTTTGGAGTTCTTGATCACTTCTGCATACTTGGCACGAGTCTTAGGACCGATGTCAACGCCTTCCCAATCGGCTGGGATGCCGTCGATATCAACGACCTTGGTATTCGCGTCTGCGCTGAATTCGTCCGTAACGACGATATCTTCCGGCAGGTAGAAGTTTTTGCCCAGCTCTTTGGCTTTTTCGATGAAACCGAGTGCCACATCAAGCTTCTCTTTATCAAGCAGAGATTGACCGATTTCATGGCCTTGAGCTTTGAAGAACGTGTAAGCAAGTCCACCGCCGATGATGACATTGTCAGCAAGCGTAAGCAGGTTGTCGATCACGTCGATTTTGTCCTTAACCTTCGATCCACCGATGATGGCGGTAAAAGGACGGTCCGGATTCGAAAGGGCTTTGCCGAGAACGGACAGCTCTTTCTCCATCAACAATCCCGATACGGCCGGAAGATGATGAGCAATACCCTCTGTCGAAGCGTGCGCACGGTGAGCAGCACCAAACGCGTCGTTCACGAACAGATCGGCCAGCTCAGCGAATTGCTTCGTAAGTTCCGGATCATTCTTCTCTTCGCCAGGGTAAAAACGAACATTTTCAAGTACGAGCACATCGCCGTTTTGCAGCTTCTCGACTTGAGCTTTAACGGCTTCTCCTACCGCTTCATCCGCTTTGGCTACCGGTTTGCCGAGCAGTTCCGACAGACGCTGACTTGCCGGAGTCAGGCGCAAAGATTCAACGACCTCTCCTTTGGGACGACCCATGTGGCTGGCCAGGATGACTTTTGCTCCTTGCTCCACCAGATACTTAATCGTCGGCAAAGTCTCGCGAATACGAGTGTCGTCTGTAATTTTACCATCTTCGAGCGGTACATTGAAATCGACGCGGACAAACACCCGTTTGCCGCTTACTTCTACATCACGTACACTTTTCTTGTTCATCTCCACGTTCCTCCTAAGAAAACTATTCTCCTCACCGACAGCATGCAGTTGCTCTCGTATCTCTCTCTATCGTCTAACCAGCGCCCGGATTCTTATCTATTCTTCCCAGTGCTCTGGCATGAAAACAAGGAAAAACCATGAACCAAAGAGGAGACCCGTGAACGGAACTCCTCTTCGATTGAATGGCTAGATCAATTACAGACCTTTGCTTGCGATGTAAGCAGCGAGGTCAACGACACGGTTGGAGTAGCCCCACTCGTTGTCATACCAAGAAACAACTTTCACCATGTTGTCGCCAACTACCATAGTGGAGAGCGAATCGATAGTGGAAGAAGCTGGATCGCCATTGTAGTCGCTGGATACAAGCGGCTCTTCGGAGTAGTTCAAGATGCCTTTCAGCGGGCCTTCAGCAGCTGCTTTCAGAGCTCCGTTTACATCTTCAAGGGTTACGTTTTGGGACAGCTCAACTACGAGGTCCGTTACGGAAACGTTCTTCGTAGGTACACGCATTGCCATACCGTTCAATTTGCCTTTCAATTGTGGCAGAACGAGGCTAACCGCTTTAGCAGCACCTGTTGTGGATGGAATGATGTTTTCAGCAGCTGCACGAGCACGACGCAGGTCTTTGTGCGGAAGATCAAGCACTTGCTGGTCATTCGTGTAGGAGTGAACCGTAGTCATCATGCCTTTAACGATACCGAACTTCTCGTCAAGAACTTTAGCAAAAGGAGCCAAGCAGTTTGTTGTACAAGAAGCGTTGGAGATTACAGTATGGTTAGCTGCATCGTATTTGTCTTCGTTAACGCCCATAACGATGGTGATATCTTCGTCAGTAGCTGGAGCGGAGATGATAACTTTCTTAGCGCCGCCTTTCAAGTGAGCGGAAGCTTTGTCTTTCGCTGTGAAAATACCAGTGGATTCTACAACGATTTCAACGCCGTACTCAGCCCAAGGCAATGCTTCAGGGTTACGCTCAGCGAATACTTTCACTTCGCGGCCGTTTACAACGAGTGCGCCTTCTTTAGCTTCAACAGTTGCATTCAGTCTGCCATGAGTCGTGTCATATTTCAAAAGGTGTGCCAGCGTTTTTACGTCCGTCAAATCGTTGATTGCTACGATTTCAACTTCGCTGTTGTTCAGCGCAGCGCGGAATACGTTACGTCCAATACGTCCAAAACCGTTAATACCTACTTTAACCATGAGTAGTTCCCTCCATATTTGTAAAATTTATATATTCAAGATTGGCCGTTAAGCCAATCAAGACAACAATAATGAAAAATCAGTTGTACGCCCGCGGACTCAGATGCCGGCGTCAATTTCCTTCTCGACTTCCAATGCCGCGGCTTCATCCGTAACGAGAATGTCCTCGTGCCCGAATTTCAGCACCGCGTGGATCGCTTTGCCCTTGCCTTGCCCTCCGGCAATGCCGATGATGGTCTCCGTCCGCATAATATCCTCAAGCCGGAGTCCAAGGGTAAGCATTTTGTGGACAACTTCGCCATCTTCGCTGAAATAATAGCCGAAGGATTCCGCGATCGCGCCATCTGCCTGCAAGTTCCGGATAGAGCCTTCATCCAGCTTGCGCCGTCTGGCCATCTCCATGGCATCTCCGATGCCGTGAATAATGACGCGGCTGCGCCTGATCACATCCACGATCTCCTGGATGTGCTGATCCTGAACCAACGATTGATAAGCATCCTCGCTGAGCAGATCCGGTACATGAAGCAATCGGTACTCAGCCCCAACGCGCTTAGCCATTTTGGAAGCAATGGTGTTCGCTTGAATCTCCATGCTCTCCCCGAGGCCGCCTCGGGCCGGCACAAACCAAGTGCTTGTCAACGGTTCTCCGCCAGGCAAAGAGGACATCTGCTCTGCCACTTCGGCGAGCGTGGAGCCGCCTGTAACAGCAATCGTATCTCCATCCTGGACAAAGTTAAGCAGCGTTCTTGCTCCGGCCCGGCCAAGCTCACGTTTGACTTCCGGAGATGACTCGCTGTCACCGGGAATAATGACCACTTTACGAAGCCCGTAAGCCTGACGAATCTTCTCTTCCAGTTCAACCAGTCCGAACAACTCATTCATGACCGGTTCCAACTCCTCCAGCAAGCATATCCCTGAGCCGCTGATCCGCATGCCGAGCGTTTCAATCTCGATCAGCCCTTGCGCTTTCAGAAGATCAGTCTCTGCTCTGAGAACACGCTCGGTCATCGATAGCGATGAAGCCAGTGTTCTTCGGCCAACAATTCCGGACAACTTGATCTGATGAAGGATGGTATACCTTCGTTTAAGAGTGTCCATCAGATCCGGCAGAAGTTGCTCTTGTATTTCTAATAGGTTACGCATGCATTCCACTCCTGCAAACTTCGTCTCGGCTCTCCTTACCTGGTCGTAAAATGTCCCAGTTAAACTTTTTAAGTCCCACCCTTATTCTAACCAATAATCATGCCGGTTGCAAGTGTCCGAAAGTATATTTCTCTACCCCAGGCATTCTTATACATTATGGCCAACTACCGGCTCGTCTATATAATAGGAACAAAGTTTTGTCCGCTATTGTATTTTTCAAATAGATGCGGTATAATCAACTTCGTTGCTGATTTTTGTGCGCCCGTGGTCCAATGGATATGACGTAGGCCTCCGGAGCCTGAGATCGAGGTTCGATTCCTCGCGGGCGCGCCATTATAACATTTATTCTCTATACTGATTACCCTAAAGTGCCCATAACGGCTCTTTTTTTTACTCAATAGTTTGACTTTCTTTGACTTTTTGATTTAAATTGTTTATCATGTGGGTAATACGGTAACAGTATTTATATGAGGTACTTAAGAGGAGGTTTTCCACGTGAGTTTTATACCTATGGTCGTTGAACAAAGCAACCGCGGTGAGCGGGCGTACGACATCTATTCCAGATTGCTGAAAGACCGCATTATCTTCCTCGGCTCCGACGTAAATGACGTGGTCGCCAATTCCATCATTGCCCAAATGCTGTTCTTGTCGGCTGAGGATCCCGAGAAGGATATTCATCTTTACATCAACAGCCCTGGCGGTTCCATTACCGCAGGTATGGCGATATTCGATACGATGCAGTTCATCAAACCGGACGTCTCGACGATCTGTGTCGGCATGGCTGCTTCCATGGGCGCATTCCTGCTCAACGCAGGCGCCAAAGGCAAACGCTACGGTCTGCCTAACAGCGAGATCATGATTCACCAGCCGCTCGGCGGCGCACAAGGTCAAGCCACGGATATTGAAATCCGTGCCCGCCGCATTCTGAAAATGCGCGACAAGCTGAACCGCATCCTGTCCGAACGCACCGGCCAACCGCTGGAGCGCATCGAGAAGGATACTGATCGCGACTACTTCATGACGGCTGACGAAGCCAAAGAGTATGGCCTGATCGATCAAGTACTGGAAAACACACCACCGCAAGGCTTATAAAAGAAATGAAGTAAAGGGCAGGCGCCGTTATCCGGTGCCTGTCCTTTCTTATTCTCTGAATCATTGAAAACTTCGAGTACTAAATAGTGAGAGTATCCCCTCCGGTCGCTGTTGAAATCGGGAAACTTGAATGAATGGACAGGGAGGTTTCCCGATGTCAAAGGCGAACGCGTTGCTCCTCCAAGGATATTCTCACTGGAGGGGACAACTTTTTCAATAAAACCTAAAGCGGTAAGACTCCCCTCCTAAAAGGCCTGCCTTAACTTGAGGGGAGGGAAAATAAAAGAGTACCACCCTCACTGCTTTCATGTAGGATTTCACCGAACGGCTTGCTTGCCACGGACTACGAACCATTCGTGTACAGGGAGCAGAAACAGTGTGCAAGATGTACAAGACAGGCATGTTGTCATCGAGGCAAGCCTCTCGATAACGCGAAAATCCCCTGACCGCAGGAAGCAGGAGTATACACTCCACGCTCACGTGATCAGGGGACTTTTCACAACTGGTTCCGGCACAGTGTTACATCAGGACAGCATCATGTATCTAGTGAAACTTATTAATTAATAAATGATTGCAAGTTACACAAATCGTTATCGTAACTCTTACTTCCACTCTTTCAGCTTCAGCTCAAACTCAGGAAATCCATAGGCATAGGCGGTGTACTCATAAAGCTGGAAGTACAGCACCGCCGCGTTATCCTTCACGTAGAAGTCGGCATCGGCAGGCACTCCCTCAAAACCGCCGAGGTAACCTCCCTCTTTCTTCATCTTGCTCAGCACAAGGTTGTTCAGCTTCTGCTTGTTCTTGCCCTGCATGTTGATGAAATCCCCCAGCTTCATTTGCTTGCCGTCCTTCAAGGAGAACGTGAAGCTTTTACGGAAGGTCATGCCATGGGCACCGCCGGTGTACGAATAATCATACGCCGTAATGCTCAGGATGTCGTTCTGGTTGTAATGGACCACGAAGTCACCGCTGAATTCGTAAGGGAAACTGGATTCCGACGGCGGGAATTCCTCGGCGTTTCCTTCCGCACCGGTGATTACGCCGGACGCATTTTCTTTCAACACTTTGTTGATTTCGGCTTGGACCTCTGCATTATCGAGTCCGCTGATTACAGGATAATTCACAACAGCGTCTACGCCCTGAATATTCTTCTTGAGCGCAACCGATTTAATGGTAATGTCATTCAGCTTCTTCTGTGTCATGCTCAGTGTTTTCAAGGAAGGATTCCACTGTCCCTGAATGCCCATGTATTCGCTGATCGTTTTGAACGGCAGATACAGACGTCCATTGATGATCTGTCCGCCAGGCTCGCCGGCATACGAACCGTTCACCAGAATGCCGATTTCGCTTGCAGCATACACGGCGGCGCTCAGCTTGTTATAGCCATTACCCAGTGTATACGTACGGTTTTTGGAATCATATTTAAGAGGCATCCCCAGACCATCCCGCAAAGCGGTCGCTGGCACATAAGTTACCCCATGCAGCACTAGACCTTTTTGTGACAAGGTTTTGCCGTTCCATTTCAGTACAACTTCATTCTTCGACGTTTTTTGGCTGGCGGAAACGGGTGCCTTAGCGGCGCTTGCATCGATGACCTGTCCGCTCAAACCAAGACTACCAAGCAGGACACTAGTTGCAATTAATGATGCACATACACGAAATTTAGGATTCATATCAGAATTCCACCTTTGTTAAATTAAGTTTCCGTTAGTTGTTAATCTATTACCCTTAATCATTATAAGGAAAGCTTTCAATGTATTGGTAACAAAGTGAATGACAATTTTGACTCCATGCCATAGGACCTATACATTCTCATGATTCTTTCCGGACGAACGCCGCTGCGCTAAGAAACACACCGAACAAGAGAGCACTTGAACCCGCAAGCAGCAATAGTTCACTGCCTTGGACAACGTAAGCAAGAAGAATCAAGCCGATGCCAACGAGTGCACTGTGAATGCTCGTCAGCAGCAGATGCAGCGCGCTTTTCCTGAAAAAATTCAGAAATAAAACAGCCGCGATTCCTGCAACAATCAAAGCAATAAACCCCATGCTCGTCAGATCACTCAAGCTGCCTCTTCCTTTCCGGGATACCCCATTTATAAAAAACGGGTCTAAACGGTATACACCCTCCTTATATATAACAACGAAAAGGATCCTGAAGTTGTGGTGGAATTCCTGAAAATCGGCCAATTCTTCCCACTTCGGGACTAATGTCTCATTCTGCTCTGCAAAAAAAAGAGCCCATCCCCTTAGGGGACAGGCTTCCTTTATTACAAAAATATGAAGAACCGAAGCTTATACTAACGACCGCTCTTCAGTTCGGTCCATAAACGATCATAGACGGAGAGCGAGTCACCGACATTATCAAGCCACTCGGTACGTCCCAGCTCCTCTTCCGTCAGGTTGATCATCGTATTGGCGCGGTATTCCTCGCTATGGAATTCCATCGCTTTGGTGTTCGGATTGCTGTATCCGATAAATTCATAGTTTTTGGCGCTGACTTCAGGCTCCATCATGAAGTTGATGAATTTCTCGGCCAGCTCCTTATTCTTCGCACCTTTAGGAATCGCGTAGTTGTCCGAGAATATGGTCGCTCCTTCTTCAGGCACCACGTACGCCACATCCGGATTCTCCGCCGCGATGAACGCCGCGTCTCCGGACCAAACCGTGGCAATCCAGCCTTCTTCCTGAATCATCTTCTGCTTGATATTGTCCGTATCAAACGCAAGGACATTCGGCAGCAGTGTCTTCAGCTCATCGGATGCAGCCGTGATTTCGGCCTCATCCGTGCTGCTGTTGGATTTCCCTTGCTTTTTCAGCGCCATGCCGATCATTTCCCGGTTGTCGTCCAGAAGCAGGACTTTGCCCTTGTATTCCGGATTCCAGAGGTCTTCCCAGCTGTTGATTTCGTCCTTCACATACTTCTTGTTATATGCAATTCCCGTTACGCCGGACGTGTAAACGATCGAATATTTATTGCCCGGGTCATAAGACGGATCTTTGAAAGTATCCGTAATATTGACGAAGTTCGGGATATTATTCATGTCAAGCGGCTCAAGCAGCTCCGATTCAATCATCGTTTTGACCATATAATCGGACGGCTGAATGAGGTCATAACCGCTGCCGCCAGCCTTGATCTTAGCCAGCAGGTCTTCATTGTTCGCGTAGTTGTCGTAGGTTACCTTCACGTCGAACTTCTCCTCAAAGTCCTTCAGCACCTCGGGATCGAAGTTATCCGCCCAGCTGTAAATATGAAGCGTCTCCTTATCCGAGCCGCAGCCGGCCAGCAGTCCTACAGACAATACCGCAACCATGCCTGCCGTCAGCAGGCGGGTCCATCTTGATTTTTTCAATTCAATATCTCCTCTCTTTCCACTTGCATGTTTTCATTTTATTTCGAAAAAAGCGTTTCTATCGCTTAGATCGGTAATGTTTTGTGTTTCTTCTGCCCATTGCCGCGGTTAAGAATATATTGGGCTAACAGGATCAGCGTGATGCTGACCAGTATGAGCAGCGTGCACAGCGCGTTGATCTCTGGCGAGATGCCGCGCTTCACCTGAGCGTATATATAGATCGGCAGCGTTGTTGAGCTTGGGCCGGCGACGAAAAAGCTGACCATAAAATCGTCCAGCGACAGCGTGAAAGCAATCAATGCGCCGGAGATAATGCCCGGTGCAATCTGCGGCAGCGTGACGTGCCGGAACGTTTGCCAAGGCGTGGCGCCCAAATCCTGGGCCGCCTCATCCAGCTGTTTGCCCATGCCCGACAATCTGGCCGTTACCACAACATACACATACGACAAGCTGAACGTGATATGTGCGATGATCACCGTTGTCTTGCCAAGCGGCATGTTCAGTTGACTGAACAGCACCAGCAGCGACAGCCCCATTATAATATCCGGAATAATGACCGGCAGATACAGCAGGCCATTCATGCCGCTGCGGCCTTTACGCCCTAAATTCCGAAGCGAGAGCGCCGCTGCGGTCCCGAGCAGGGTGGAAACGATCGTTGAAATGACGGCCACCGTCAAACTGTTCATCAGCGCTTCCATCACGTGCCGATTCTGAAATAACGACACATACCAATCCATCGTAAAGCCTTCCCAATTGCCGCTAAGCCGCGTATCGTTAAAGGAATAGATGATAATCATGACGATAGGTACATAGATGAAAGCCATCATAAGGAAAGAGTGAACCCCGAGCAGCGGGTGATTCTTCTTTTTCACTTATCTCCCCTCCCCTACGCGTTGATGGCGGGCTTGCATCGCCCGGTTAAAGAGCAGGATCAGCACCAGGGACGTAATCACAAAAATAACCGATAACGCCGCTCCAAAGGGCCAGTTGCGCGCACCCAGGAACTGCTGCTGAATGATATTGCTGATCATGGAGGACTTGGCTCCCCCTAATATATCCGTGACGACAAACATTCCGGAAGTCGATACATAGACCAGAACCGCCCCCGTCATGATGCCGGACTTGCTCTGAGGCAAGGTAATATGACGGAATGCCTTCCATCGGGAAGCGCCCAGATCGCTAGCCGCATCCAGCAGACGTTTGTCCATCTGCTCCAAGGCCACGTAAATCGGCAGCACCAT
Organism: Paenibacillus sp. HGF5; assembly: GCF_000204455.1. Classification (NCBI taxonomy): domain Bacteria; kingdom Bacillati; phylum Bacillota; class Bacilli; order Caryophanales; family Paenibacillaceae; genus Paenibacillus; species Paenibacillus sp. HGF5. Next base: position 22,928 of record NZ_AEXS01000131.1, read on the forward strand.
GAACGGAATGAAGTTATACACCATCCCGAGCAGTACGGCGCCGTACGTATACAGCATCTGAATCGGCTCGTCGATCCATCCCGCCCACAGCAGCAGGCTGTTTACCACGCCTTGCGTCCGGAGCAGCAGAACCCACGCATAGGTTCGGATCAAAAAGTTGATCCAGAACGGAACCGTGATCAGAATCAATCCCCAGGTTTGGATACGCGGGGAAGCGTTGGCTATATAATAGGCCAAAGGATAGCTGACTAACAAGCAGATCACCGTAGTCAGCAGCGACAGTACCAAGGTATCCCAGTAGATGCCCAAATATAATGGATCAAAAAAAGTCTTGTATCCTTCCAGACTGAAGGAAAACACGACATTCCCGAGCGAATCCCGCGAGAGAAAGGAAATGCCGACCACGATCAGCATCGGAACGATCAGGAACAGGGATAACCACAGCAGCACCGGAGTCAACAGGAACCTTGATTTCCTCATGGTCCGATGATCACCTCATCCTTGGCGTTCCAGTTCACCCCAACCCGTTCGCCAACCTCCCACGGATGGTCATCCGAGATATCGAGGGCAATCGTGACCTTCATCGGCTCATCGTCCAATTGGACCAGCAGCTTATGAACGCTGCCGAGGTACTGCACATCCTCAATCACGCCGCTCTTCTTGGCACCCGATTCCCGCTGGGGAATGAGTTTCTCCGGCCGTACGGCAAAAAGCCCCTCAGGCGAGGAGAAGACGTTATTCTCCCCTACAAACGTGGCGGCAAACAGCGTTTGCGGTCTCGCATAGATCTCGCGCGGCGTGCCGATTTGCTCTACCCGTCCATGGTTCATGATGACGATCCGGTCGGACAGCATCATGGCTTCCTCTTGGTCGTGCGTTACATATACAAACGTTATCCCGAGCGTCCGCTGCAAATGCTTGAGCTCGGACTGCAGGTTCTTCCGCAGCTGCAAATCCAGCGCGCCGAGCGGTTCATCCAGCAGCAGCACCTTCGGCTTGTTGGCGATGGCGCGCGCAATGGCCACGCGCTGCTGCTGTCCGCCGGACAACTGGTGCGGGAAGCGTTCCCGCAAGGCGGTCAGCTGCGTCATCGCGACAGCCTCGTCCACGCGCTCCTTGATGAGCTGACGCGGCATTTTTTTCATTTTCAGTCCAAAAGCGATATTGTCTTCTACGGTCATATGCGGAAACAGAGCATAGTGTTGGAATACCAAATTCAAATCCCGCTTGTTCGCAGGCATATCCGTCACATTCTGACCCGCCAGCCATACCTGTCCTTCGGTCGGCTGCTCGAATCCTGCTATCATTCGGAGAATCGTCGTTTTGCCGCAGCCGCTGGGGCCCAGCAAAGTCAGGAATTCCCCTTCTTTAATGGAGAGCGACAGCGGATGCACGACCGCTTGTCCCTGAAAATGCTTCTCGATCTGGACAAGTTCAATCACATGCATCAACCCCTTCTTCAAAATGTGACCTGTTCGTTCCATGTGTACATCCTATTACCAGTATGCACAAAAACGTTCTCCACTAAGAAGAAACGGTCCTACTGCCTGTTGTGCTCAGGTTGGCAGAATCCGTTTCTTAAGGGTGGAGGCGGTTAGAAGTCTCTACTAAGAAAAAAAAGCCATATCCATGGGTATGGCTTTAAACGTTAGATCAAAGTTCAGTTTTTCGCATATTCACTATACCTCGTTTTCCCCCTATACACAACACTTTTCTGAGTATTTCGACAGGGGAAGGGCCGGATATGGCACCGGAAAATGGTATTTCATTTTTTAAATGACATGCGAAAAAACCGTTCACCCGATAAAGACCGGAATGAACGGTTTTTTCGCATGCTGCGTCGATTACAGCGGACTACTTCAGCTGGTATTGCACGTACAACTGTGTCGTGATTTTGATCTCGCCCGGCTTCACGGAGGTGTTTGCGCCCGCGTCCGCTGCCGTGGACTGAGCCTCCATTGCCATTTTTTGGAGTCCATAGATGGTATCTACGCCAACGGAACCTTCCACAATGTTCAGCACGATACCGAGCTGACGCTTGGACGCCTTTGCCATCGCTTGTGCCTTCAGGTCTGCATTCGCCATCGCCTTATCAATCACTTGAGCCTCGAACGCATCGCGGTTCTCAACCGAGAAACGGGCGTTGCCAATGGAATTGGCGCCGGCTTCGGATGCTGCATCGAGCAGATCCCCGACCTTGCTCAGATCGCGAAGCGTAACTTCCAGGGAATGATAGGCGGTGTAATTTTTCACTTTACGTCCATTCTCATCGGAGTACGTATAGTTAGGCTGTACGTAGAACTGCTCGGTTTTGATATCCTTGTCGTCGATCTTCCAGGTTTCCTTCAACAGCTTCGTAATCTTATCCATTTTCAGCGCATTGCTCTTCTGTGCGGATTTTGCGGTTTCCGCATATGATTCTGCCCCGATGGAAAGATAAACGATATCTGGCTTCACCGAGATCTCGCCTTTACCAAGTACGGTAAGAAGGTTTTGCTGTGCTGCCTCCGCCGCGTGCACCTCGGTTGCTCCGCTCAACCCGACCCAAGCCGTGCTGCCAGTCAGCAGTGCGCCTGCAATCATGATAGAACCTACTTGTTTGACCCATCTTTTCATCTTTGTCAGCCTCCTTCAATATTGGCATCGCTGCCATGCTTGCCTTACCCTTCTAACGTGAGGGCATTGGTAAATGTTGCATCCGAATCGGAGCGTTTTGATATTTTTCTTGTAATAATTTTTTTACGCCCAATTCATTGGTATTTCTAGGCATGATTGGCTATTTAGCCAAATAAGATACCGAATGAAGCCGGAAGCTGCTGTTTAACATGGAAGCCTTAATGGGTAACTAACTTACACGGTGTTAAGAACAGGAGGTCATTATGAAATCATTGCGTGTATTCTACGTGTTCATGTCACTGCTGCTCCTCATGGCCGTTGGCGTTCCCTATTGGACGGTAAGCGCGGCGGGAGAGCCAGCCTCCGGCAAAACCTATCAGATCGGAACGGACGTTACGTTTGCCCCGTTTGAATTCCAGGATGCGAGCGGCAAATTTGTCGGCATCGATATGGATCTCCTGGATGCGATCGCGAAAGACCAGAACTTCAAATACGAGATCAAGCCGCTCGGCTTCAATGCGGCGGTTCAGGCACTGGAAGCCAATCAGGTCGACGGCGTCATTGCCGGCATGAGTATCACGGATGAACGGAAGCAGAAATTCGATTTTTCCGACCCCTATTTTGATTCGGGCGTTGTCATGGCCATCCGCCAGGACCAGGAATCCATCAAATCCTATGAGGATTTAAAGGGGAAAAAGGTTGCCGTCAAAACCGGTACGGAGGGTTACAGCTTCGCGGAATCCATATCCTCCAAGTACGGCTTCACCATCGTGCCTTTTGACGATTCCGCTCAAATGTATGACGATGTCAAAACCGGCAATTCCGTTGCCTGCTTTGACGATTTTCCCGTCCTCGCTTATGGAGTGGAACAGAACAACGGACTGAAGATCGTTACGGAGATGGAACCCGGCGCCTCCTACGGATTCGCCGTTAGCAAGGGACGGAACCAGGAGCTTCTGGAGAAGTTCAACGCCGGCTTGGTGAATCTGAAGGCAAGTGGAGAGTACGATCGCATTAAGGAAAAATATATCGGGGAGAATGCCGTAAGCGCGGCGAAGCAAAGCCGCTGGGGACTGATCGTGGAGTCGCTGCCTTCCCTGCTGAAGGGCCTTGGCAATACGCTGCTGCTGACCATCGTGTCGCTGTTTTTTGCGTTTTTCTTAGGGCTGATCTTCGGTTTCATGAAAGTCGGCCGTAATCGATGGCTCCGGGGCATCGCTACCGTATTCGTAGACATCTTCCGCGGCATACCGCTGCTGGTGCTTGCCTTCTTCATCTACTTCGGCATTCCGCAGGCGTTCGGCTTTACGATGTCGCCGATCGTCGCAGCGGTCCTGACGCTGAGCTTGAATGCCGGCGCTTATGTCACGGAGATTATTCGCGGCGGCATTCAATCCATTGACCCCGGGCAGCTGGAGGCGGCCCGCTCACTCGGACTGCCATACCGCAAAGCCATGATGAAAATCATCATTCCGCAGGCGATCAAAGTGATGATTCCGACCTTTATTAACCAGCTGGTGATCACGCTGAAGGATACGTCTATCCTGTCGGTGATCGGTCTGGTCGAGCTGACCCAATCCGGAAAGATCATCATTGCGAGAACGTTCGCCTCGTTTGATATCTGGCTCGTGGTGGCCATCATGTATCTGGTCGTGATCACAATTCTGACGAAAATTTCGGACCGTCTGGAAAGGAAGGTGCGTCATGGATAAAATCCGCATAGAAGGACTGAAGAAGAGCTTTGGCACGAACGAGGTACTGAAGGGAATCGATATGCAAGTCCAGGAAGGCGAGGTTGTCTGCGTAATCGGGCCATCGGGCTCGGGCAAAAGCACCTTTCTGCGCTGCATCAACCGGCTGGAGGAAATTACGGCTGGCAGGGTCTTCGTCCATGATCAGGATATCAATGACCCTAAAACGAACATCAATAAGGCGCGCGAGAACATCGGCATGGTGTTCCAGCATTTTAATCTCTTTCCGCACTTCAACGTGCTGAAGAACATTACCTTCGCCCCGGTCGAGCTGGGCAAGCAAAACGCCGCCGAGGCACGTGCCACGGCGCTGAAGCTGCTAGACCGAGTAGGCCTCTCCGATAAGGCTGACGCTTTCCCTAGCCAGCTGTCAGGCGGCCAGAAGCAGCGCGTAGCGATCGCCCGGGCTTTGGCGATGAATCCCGACATCATGCTGTTCGACGAGCCGACCTCGGCGCTGGACCCGGAGATGGTCGGCGAGGTGCTCGGCGTCATGAAGGACCTGGCACGCGAGGGCATGACGATGATGATCGTCACGCATGAGATGGGTTTTGCCCGCGAGGTTGCGGACCGGGTCATCTTCATGGACGGCGGGTATATCGTAGAGGAAGGTCCGCCGGAAGAGGTGTTCGGCAGCCCGAAACATGAGCGGACGATCAGCTTTCTGGAGAAGGTGCTGTAACGGTGCAGCTGAACCAGCTTCACCGATCTGTTGCCGTGCGGCTGCATACACCGTGCCTACTACACCTGTGCCGCACGGTGAGTGGCCTCGGGGTGTGCTTGGATGGCTGTAGGCAGTTCAAAGAAGCAACCTATGGTCCGGCTGGACCGTTAGAGTGAACCCGCCTGTTATCATCACGGCTACGGCATTTGCATGTTATCGTGTGGCTATGGAATGACATCTGCATGTTATCGTACGACTATGGAATGACATCTGCTTGTTATCGTACACTATGGAATGGCGTATGCTTGTTATCGTACGACTATGGAATGGCGTATGCTTGTTATCGTACGACTACTATGGAATGACATCTGCTTGTTATCGTACACTATGGAATGACATCTGCATGTTATCATTTGGAGCCCACTCGATGGTTATACGATGGCTGCATCCTGCTTTAATGCAGCTAACGGACCGAGAGGACCTTATTCGAGGGAAAATAGGGACTTTTCGAAAATGACCGGACCGAGGATCCGTTATTCCTTCAAAAAGGCGGCATTTGCCTATACAAATTCTTGAATAACGGATCTAGTGTCCGCTATTTCCAAATATGGCCGTGATTTTGGCAAATAAGGTCTATGGTGTCCGATAAATTCCCGAGATTGCCAGGAAAAGCTATATTGCTCTCGTATCATCCCTGTAATGCCTTGAATCACTTGTTGCTTGAGTTGCTTGAGTTGGTTGACTTACTTGTAATGTCTGAATTACTTGTATTACTGGTTTGGCTTATATCGCTTGTTTCTTATATTGCGTATAATGCTTGTATTGCTTGTATTGCTTGTATCGCGTGTAATGCTTGTATTGCGTGTACTCCTTATATTGCTTGAGTCACTTTCATTGCTTGAATAGCTTGCCCTACCTGTTTTTTTGTATTGCTTGCATTGATTGCTTTTGGTAGGCTTGACTTCCTGTATTCCTATTAATGTTTGAATTGCTCATACGGCTCATATGACTTGTATTGCTACTGCTTGTACGAACGCCTGCTATCTGCACTGTTTTAGCTAATCACATATTCTCCCCGTCAGCGGAAAGCTTGTACATATCGCATCACGTATAACTCAATAAGGAGTAAGGACTTGGTGTCCTTACTCCTTATTTATGGCTATGGCCCGTCCCCTACTAAAAGTGCCCGGAAGCTAGCCATGTTTCCACGCAGTGACCACCTTTGCTTAGAAAAAGACAAATCACTCCCGTTCCATGCCCTCCCCAGTTCCTGAATGAGAGCCTGCAACCATCACCGATTTTCTATGTTATCCAAGCTCGCTCCAGCTGCCTCAAACTTTATATAAATCCAAGCACCAAGCCGCACACGATCACTGCTTCGTTTCACCGGAACTCTTGTATGGCACCACCACGGTAAATGCCGATCCCTTCCCCGGCTCCGATTGGACCGTTATTCTCCCTTGGTGGATATCCACGATCCGCTTCACGATCGACAACCCAAGCCCGCTGCCGCCAGCCGCGCGATTACGCGATTTGTCCGCTTTGTAGAAGCGCTCGAAGATATGCAGCTGATCGGAGTCCGACATCCCGACCCCCGTATCGGTCATGGTAACCTCGGCTCCGTCTTCCCCTGCCTTCAGCACGATGGTGATCATGCCGTCCTCGGGCGTGAACTTGATGCTGTTGTGCAGCAAGTTGGTCCATACTTGACTCAGCAGATCCTCCGTCGCCTTAATCTCGACCTCGGCGAGATCGAGATCCACCTGAATTCGCTTCGCCAGCCACTGCGGCTCATGCGCCAAGACGACCGCGCGCAGCTGCCCGTCGAGCCGGTAACGGGCCCTTTCGAAGGCAGGCTGATCGCCTTCCAGAGACGACAGCTTCAACAGATTGTCACTCAGCTGCGACAAACGGCGGCCCTCTCCCTCGATGATCTCCAGGTAACGGGCTCTCTTCTCCTCGGTGAGACGTGGATTTCGGAGCGCCCTTGCGAACCCCCGAATCGAAGTGAGCGGAGATTGGATTTCATGGGACACGTTGGAAATGAAATCCTGCCGCATCGTCTCCATGCGCCCCAGCTCGCCGGCCATGTCGTTAATACCGGAAGCAATCATCCTGAACTCCCCGCGCCATTGGTGTTCATCCATCTTCACACTGAAATCCCCCTGGGAGATCCGGCGCATGGCATCCGTGATGGAATTCAGCATGGCCATTTGCCTGTGCTTGAAGAACATCCCTACGACCAGCATGCACAGGAAGAAAATGATGACGCCGACAAACAAGTCGATCAGTTGGACGGCATAATCCCATGGCGGCGTTCCCGTCCAGTTGTAAACAAACCGCGTCACGTAGGTCGCCGCCGTCCATGACGCTCCCAAGACCGCGAAGATCAGGATGGTCTGAATCGTTTCCCGAACGATTTTCCACAAGATTTTGAGCGGTCTCCTCATCAGCCCTCACCTGCCTCCAGGCGGTATCCCAGGCCGCGCACCGTTCGAATCCTGAACCGGTACTTCTCCTCCGGGAACCGTTCCCGCAGCCGATTCACGTGAACGTCCAGCGTGCGTTCGTTCCCTTCAAAGTCATAGCCCCATATCTCTTCGATCAGCCGGTCGCGCGGCAGCGTGCTCCCCGGGTAACTGGCCAGCTTGAAGAGCAGCTCGAACTCCTTCAGCGGCAGGGTAAAGACCTCTTCGCCCGCCTTGACCTCATAGGTTCTGCGGTTCATCTGCAGCTTGCCGATGGTCACCGTCTGCGATGCGGCTACCTGATACCGCTTCAGCAGCGCTTTGACGCGAACGACGAGCTCCGCGGGCTCGAAGGGCTTCACCAGATAATCGTCGGTGCCCAGCTCAAAGCCCTTTACGATCTGTCTCGTTTCCCCTTTGGCCGTCAGCATCAGCACCGGAATGCCGGTATTCCTCCGAATCTCCCGGCAGAGCTCCCATCCATCCATATTGGGCATCATGATATCCATCACGACCAGATCGACCGAAACTTGCTCCATCACGGACAGGGCCTCGACGCCATCCGAGGCCTCCATCACCTCTTCCATCCCCGCCTCCTCCAGGAACACCTTGATGAGTTCGCGGATGTTCGGATCGTCGTCCACAACCAATATTTTTGCCATGATGGCCCCCCTTCCTTCTATGGCTCTACATGCTGCTTTTAAGCTTCGATTGCCTCATTCATCTGCAGCTGCTGAACGGCAAACTCCCTGTACATATCATGCTGCCCGATCAATTCATCATGCGTTCCCCGGCCGGTCACCGTTCCTTTTTCTATAAATATGATCTGATCGGCCCCCACCACCGTGGATAACCGGTGCGCGATAATAATCGTCGTCCGTCCAGCCATGAGGTTCTTGAGCGCCTTCTGCACCTCGATCTCGGAACGGCTGTCCAGACTGGAGGTGGCTTCGTCCAGCATCAGGATCTTGGGATCCCGCAGCAGAGCCCTGGCGATGGCAATCCGCTGCCGCTGTCCGCCCGAGAGCTTCACGCCCCGTTCGCCCACATCCGTATCAAAGCCGCTTGGCAGCTCATCAATAAATCCATCGGCATACGCCATTTCTGCCGCTCTTCGGAGCTCAGCGTCACTCACTTCCCGGTCCATTCCGTAACATAAGTTGTCGCGTATGGTTCCGGCAATCATCGGACTTTCCTGCGATACATAGCCGATCAATCCGCGCCAGGAGCGTAAGGAGAAGGTATCTATGGGCGTCTTGCCCAAGCGGATCTGTCCCTTCTGCGGCAGGTAGAAGCGCTCCAGCATGGAGAACAGCGTCGTTTTCCCTCCGCCGCTCGGCCCGACCACGGCCGTGACCGTCCCCGGCTCCATCTGAAAGCTGATATCATGCAGCACAAGCTCATCGGGCTTATACCCGAACGAAAGGTTCTCGATCGACACCCGCTGGTTGGCATCCGCCACCTCGTCACCGGCCGTAATGGATTCTTCGTCTGCATCCAGGGTTTCCAATATTCGCTCCGTCGCTCCCTTCGCCTTCTGCAGCTGGGTAAAAAACGTCGTTAATTGCGTCATCGGCATGACGATCTGAATCAGGTACAGGATGAACGCAACCAGTTCTCCCGCGGTCAGTGCTCCGGTGGATACCTGTAGTCCGCCATACCCGATCACCACCACCAGCAGCATCATCAGCACAAAAGACATCAGCGGTGCGATCCAGGCAGAGACTACGCCTTCCTTGATACCGAAATTCAGCAGGTTGGTGATGCCTTTGTTCCCGTTCTCATACTCTCTATTCTCCGCATTAGAGGCTTTAACCAGCCGAATTTCCGACAGCACCTGGCTGATATTCGCCGTAAACGACGCCGTCTCGTCCTGCATGCCCAGCGATATTTTGTACATCTTCCTGCCGAGCGGGACAAGGATCAGCGCCGCTATCGGAATGACGATAAACATCGTCAGCGTCATTTTCCAGTTTAGATAAAGGAGCACCCCAATGGAACCCACAATGGAGATGATCCCGCTGAAGAATCCGGCCACATGGTCTGATATGAGGCTTTTGATCACTCCTGTATCATTCGTCATCCGGCTGACCGACTCCCCCGACCGGTTATGATCGAAATAGCGGATCGGCAGCACAAGCAGCTTTTTCCACAGCCGCTCCCTCAGGGCAGCCACCATCTTTTGTCCCGTATAGCTTAACAGAAAAATCGAGACCCCGGCAGCAATCGTCTGCACCACAAACGCGATGCCGAGCCCAATGATATGGGACCGATTCATATCCGTCAGCGAGAAGCCATCCACCAGGCTCTTCGTAAACATCGGTATGACAAGCCCGACCAAGGTTGAGATCACATTCAGCAGGATCGCCCCGATCAGCAGCAGCATCGGCGGTTTCGTTTCCTTCAATAACCGGAAGAACGCCTGGGAACCTGCCTTCTTGCTCCCGGCCTGTTCTTCGCGCGTGATTTCCTGTACAGTAGTACCCGTTGAACTCATTGTATTCCCTTCCCTTCCCATCCCTTTATATTGTCTGTAAGAAGAGAATATATCAGCAAGTTAAACTGAAGTTAAACGAAGGCTTACGATTCGGAAAACAACGCAAAATAACCCCACCAAGTGGAGCTTATGCTTCGATGCTTATTCCCAATGCTTTGCGGCGACTAAAAAAACGGATTTAAAAAAGGACGGATGTCTCCGCCCCTTCTCTTCCATCCATTCTTATGTACGCGACAAACAAGCGAGAATCCAAAGGCAGCGCCTGATAGCAAAAAAAGCCTTGCTGTAACAAGACTTTTCTTAAACTTGAATCACGGTTACCCTATTGGTTCTCGAGTTCCTCTTTGCTCACCAAGTTCACGAGTGAAGTAACCGCTTGCTCAGCGTCAGCTCCCTCAGCACTAATGTAAACTTCCGTTCCTGAGCTGATCGCAAGGCTCATAATTCCCATGATACTTTTGGCATTTACTTTTTTATCATCTTTTTCAACAAAAATTTCAGATGAGTATTTATTCGCTTCCTGAACGAACAGCGCGGCCGGTCTGGCGTGAAGACCCGTCTTTAACCGAACGACTACCGGGTGCTTTGTCATGAAAATTACCCCCTATCTAATAAATCTGCTGCATTGAAAGCGCGATTGACATTTTATAATATTATACCATTTTACCATACAGGACACTAGAAGAAAAAATCTTAAGCATTCCGAATCTTTTCGGCCAATTCATCGATTTTGCGCAGACGGTGATTGACGCCTGATTTGCTGACGGTTCCTTTGAGCAATTCGCCGACTTCCTTCAGGTTCATATCCGGATGAGCCAGCCGAATCTCTGCCACTTCCCGCAGTTTATCGGGCAAATTCTCAAGACCCACTTCTTTTTGGAGCAGCTTGATGTTCTCAATCTGACGGACGGCTGCGCCGATCGTTTTGTTTAGGTTGGCGGTCTCGCAGTTTACGATCCGGTTCACCGAATTGCGCATGTCCCGCATAATCCGGACATCCTCGAACTTGAACAAGGCCTGATGGGCACCGATCAAATTGAGAAATTCGATGATTTTTTCGCCTTCCTTGATGTAGAAGATGAAGCCCTTCTTTCGCTCGATGCAGCGTGCGTTCAGATGAAATTCATTCGCCAGGTCCACCAGGGACTGGCAATGCTCCTCATACATCGAGGCAATTTCCAGATGGTACGAAGACCCCTCCGGGTTGTTCACGGATCCGCCTGCCATGAAGGCACCTCGCAGATAAGCCCGCTTACAGCAATTTTTGCGAACGATCTGCTCGTCGATGCGCGATTGAAACAGAAAGCCTTCGGAAACGATGCGAAGCTCCTTCAGAATCTCCTGAACCTGGGCGGGAATACGAACGATATATACGTTATTCTTCTTCAAACGCATTTTTTTACGCACCAAAAGTTCGGTATGCGCCTGGAAATGCTTCTTAATTAAGGAATAAATACGTCTTGCAATCGCGGCATTTTCCGTCGAAATATCCAGGATTACCTTTTTGTTCGAAAGCTGAACAGAGCCGTTCATCCGAATGAGCGCGGACAGTTCGGCTTTTTCACAGCAGCTCTGGCTTTCGATCATCGTCAGTTCTTTCTTCGTCTGTGCCGCAAAGGACAAGGTACTCACCCCTTTCGTGTAATCCAATCCTGTACCAGCTGAAAAATATGGTTGCTCAGCTTGTCAGCGTCATGCCTTAAGTATGTTCTAAATAGCACAAGCTTATCGGCAATAAGTTTATATCCTCGACTGGTCACCTCATCGCGGTCCAGCAGAACGGGCTTCGCGCCCTTCTGTGCATACTTGTCCTGAACCTGAGGCGGAATCTCACCATCATTAACAATAACATAATCGAACAGATGAAGACCAATATGGTCGTAAACGGCCTGCAAATGATCGCTCACCGTATAATTATCGGTTTCTCCCGGCTGCGTCATCACGTTGCACACAAACATTTTGATCGCTTCGGACGAGACAATGGCTTCGGCAAGCTTGGGAACCAGCAAATTGGGCAAAATACTGGTGTACAGGCTGCCCGGACCGATCAGAATCGCATCGGCCTGTTGAATCGCTTCCAGCGCTTCCGGCAGCGGTTCCACATGTTCCGGCTCCAGGAAGATCCGCTTGATGCGGCGCCCGGCCTCCGGGATTTTGGATTCGCCGGTCACAATCGTGCCGTCCTCCATCTCCGCATGCAGAATGACAGCTTCGCCCGCTGCGGGCAGCACCTGTCCGCGAACAACAAAAACCCGGCTCATCTCCTTGACTGCCGTGACAAAATCACCGTGCAAATCCGTCATGGCAGCCAGGATCAAATTGCCGAGGCTGTGCCCGGCCAGTCCCGAGCCATTCTTGAAACGGTATTTCAATATATCGGATAACAGCGGCTCCACATCCGCGAGTGCCGTCAGTACATTACGAATATCTCCCGGAGGCGGCATCTGCAACTCGCTACGCAGTATGCCGGAGCTACCCCCGTCATCCGCAACGGTGACGATGGCCGTAATATCGAGAGGCTTTTCCTTGAGTCCCCGCAGCATGACGGACAGCCCGGTTCCTCCACCCATCACGACGATGCGGGGGCGCTTTCTAGCTTGCACAGCCACATTTATCACTTCCCTTAATTAATGCCGATCCCGCTCAGAATCGCGGTGGCTCACCGATACCGTCTCCGTTTCGCTGACGCCCAGCATTTTGCCGAGATACTCGGCAATCGCTACGGAACGATGCTTCCCGCCGGTACAGCCAATGCCAATGATCACCTGACTCTTGCCTTCCTTGCGGTACTGCGGGATCAAGAAATGCAGCATATCGAGCAGTTTGGTCAGAAAAGCTTGCGTCTCCGGCCATTTCATGACGTATTCGTATACATCGCTGTTTTGGCCGGTATTGGGCCGCAGATGCTCCACATAATGCGGATTGGGCAGAAAACGCACATCAAACACCAGATCGGCGTCAATCGGAATACCGTACTTAAATCCGAAAGACGTAATATTGACCGATAACGTGCTGCTCTCCAAATGCGTGAAGCGAGAGATGATCTTCTCCTTCAAGCGCACAGGCTTCATGTTGCTGGTATCGATGACCTGGGTGGCCGAATTCTTCAGCTCATCCAGCATTTTGCGCTCCAACCTTATACCGTCGAGCGGCATGCCTTCCGGAGCGAGCGGATGGCGGCGACGGCTTTCCTTGTAACGCTGAACAAGCACAGAGTCCGTGGCATCCAGGAACAGAATCTCGCAGTGAATGGTGAAGTGGTCCTTGATGTAATTCAGCGATTCCGATAAAGCGGTGAAAAATTCGCGGCCACGCAGGTCGATGACCAATGCAACCTTGCCGATCTTACCCTTCGATTGATCGATCAGCTCCGCGAATTTCGGAATGAGCACCGGGGGCAGGTTATCAACGCAAAAGAATCCAAGATCCTCCAGACTTTGTACGGCCAAGGTCTTACCTGCTCCCGACATCCCGGTGATGATGATCAGGGTGGCCATGGATGATGTGTTGCTGCCGCGGTCGGCTGCTTCCAGCATCAGCTTTCCCTCCCTTATAAGTTTAGATCAGACGATGTATGGTGAATAATACTACGAACGCAAGTGCAAACCGGCTGCGCCAACAACGCCGGCGTCGTTGCCAAGCTCAGCTGGAACGATCCGTACGCCGCGTTGAAGCGGTTCCGGTGTCAGTTTAGCAAATACGGCACGAACTTCATTAAACAGAATATCCCCGGCTTTGGATACGCCGCCGCCGATGATAAACGCTTCGGGATTTAACACGGCCGCAACGGCTGCCATGGATTTGCCGAGGTAATAAGCTGCGCGATTCACGATGCGAATGGCGACTTCATCGCCCGCTTTCGCAGCATCAAACACTTCCTTCGCCGCAATGCTCTCCACATGCGCAAGGGAAGTGCGATCGCCGCGCTCAACGGCATCCTTCGCCATGCGGATAATACCGGTTGCCGATGAAACCGTCTCCAGGCAGCCCATTTCGCCGCATCCGCATTGAATGGCTTCCAGATCAGGCACGACCGAGATATGCCCAAGCTCGCCGGCCATGCCGCCGAAGCCTTGATAAATTTTGCCGTTTACGATAATACCCCCGCCCACGCCGGTTCCGAGCGTGTAGCATACGCAGTTCTCAACGCCGCGTCCTGCGCCGCTCCAAGCCTCACCCAGGGCAGCCACATTGGCGTCGTTGTCTATTTTGACGGGCTTGCCGAGACGCTCTTCAAGCAGTGCGCGAATCGGTACATCTTTAAATCCTACATTCGGTGCCAGAATGATGATGCCTTCACGTATATTCGTAAACCCGGCGAAACCAGCTCCCACACCAGCAAGTTGATCCCAGCTGTATGGCGATTCTTCCACAATGTGACGCACATATTTCTCAATGTTGTCAATAACCGTGTCAACGCCTTTGGCTGTTTCCGTCGGCCCTTCGTACTTCTGCAGAAGATGCCCTTCTTCGTTACATATTCCAACTTTAATAGCTGTTCCGCCAAGATCGACACCGACGTAGATGTTCTCAGACATGTTTCAAGCCACCTTTTTCCTTCTATATTATAGATTGCTCCTACTGTACCCACTATAATTGAAGGCACTCCTGCGGTCAAGAGAAGACAACCGGACGTGAAACTGGATCCGGCCCTTTAAAATCGCATTTGTAAACGCATACACCATATCCGAAATCGCCCCTGTTTGTTCATAATCTTACTTCCCCTACTCCCCCGAAGAATCCAACATGACAAAAGTCACTCCGAAGTGATGACATCCTTTACTAACGGCAACTCCTTCGCTTTCGTATGATGAGAACAGATCATTTCGATTACGGAGGAGCGATTCCATGACAAACCCAATCCATGAACCTATTGCAGAGCTGCGGCAGGTAACCAAGATGTTCGGGAGCAAAAAAGCCGTCAACCAAGTGTCGTTTACGATAGAAAAAGGATCCATCACAGCCATTCTCGGTCCTAACGGGGCCGGCAAATCAACCGCCATCTCCATGATGCTGGGCCTTAAGGACGCCAGCGAAGGCAAGGTTCTCCTGTTTGGCCAAAGCCCGAAGGACTTGAAGGTCCGAGAGAAAATCGGCGCCATGCTCCAGGAAGTCAGCGTCATGGACGGACTCCGCACACGCGAGATCATCAACCTCATTCGCGGCTATTATCCGAATCCGCTGTCGCTTGACGACATCGCCCTGCTAAGCGGGCTTACTCCCGAGGAGCTTAACAAATGGGCCGTAAAAATGTCCGGCGGCCAAAAACGCAAGCTCAGCTTTGCGCTGGCGATTGCAGGCAATCCCGAGCTGTTATTCTTCGACGAACCGACGGTCGGCCTGGATACCTCGGCACGCCGGTTATTTTGGCAGACGGTGCGCAAGCTGGCCGATCAGGGAAAAACCATCCTGTTCACCACGCACTACCTGCAGGAGGCGGACGATATGGCAGACCGCATTCTGCTGTTCCATCAGGGTCAGGTGGCTGCAGACGGCACGCCGGAAGCGATCAAATCCAAGCTGACCCGAAAGTCTGTCTCCTTTATCGTGGATGCAGACCACCGGCAGGTCAAGGAGCTGCTGCGTGAAGTGCCCGGCGTCACCGATGTGTTTGAGAACAATGGCCGTTTGAACGCCGTCACGGATGATACGGACACGGCGCTGGCTGCCTTGTTCCGAGCCGGGCTCGCCGTACGCGACGTTCGCATCGATCAAGGAAGCCTGGATGAAGCATTCGACCAATTAACGATGGATCAAGGGGAGGCCGTATAATCATGACAACCTGGAAACTGATTACCTTACAATGCAGAATGGAATTGCTTCGGATGGTACGCAATCCGTATTATATTTTCTGGTCGCTGGCGATGCCGATCCTGTTCTATTTCATCTTTACCCGCGTCGTGAATACGGGAGCGGACGATGCCGGACAATGGCAGGCGCATTATCTCATGTCGATGGCATCCTTCAGCGTCATGGGTACCGCCATCATGTCCCTCGGCATACGACTCGTTCAGGAGCGAGTACAGGGCTGGGCCGTATACATGCGTGTAACGCCGCTTCCCGGCAGCGTGTACTTCTTCGGCAAAATGTTCGTGCAGACGGTTATGCATCTGCTCTGCATCATCGTGATTTTCGTAGCCGGCTACCTGATTAACGGCGTCTCCCTCACCTTCGGACAGTGGCTGCTCAGCGGACTATGGATTCTGATCGCATCCGTTCCGTTTCTTGCCATCGGCACCCTGATCGGCTCCATGAAACGGGTCGATACGGCAAGCGGCGTCAGCAACGGCATCTACTTGGGACTGGCCGTTACGGGCGGGATGTGGTTCCCGATCGAAGCGATGCCTTCCATCATGCAGGCCATCGGCAAGTGGATGCCTTCCTACCATTTCGGCGGAGGCGCCTGGTCGATCGTGCGCGGAGAAGCGCCGGGCTTGGACAATTTCATGGTTTTGGCAGGATATTTGGCCGTATTTATGTTACTATCCACCTATATTCGGAAAAAACAACAGGCCGATTAAGGGGATAAGGATGATGGCTTCATGAAAAAATTGAAAGACGCAAAATCCGCAGGGTTCGAGGTGTTTCCAACGCAATTGGGTTTTTTCCCCTACCTATGGCTCATCTATATATCCCTTCCCGTGATCAACATGATGAGCGAGGAAGGCTGGAAGATGGGGATCGGCTTTGCGCTGATCGGCTTGTTTCTTGTCACCTATCGCCAGCTCTACTTCGTCGCGGGCACCCCTCGTTTCTTTGTGTGGCTGGGCATTCAGATGTCCATCATTTTCATTCTCTGCATGTGGTATCACCCGACCTACATGTACATGGGCTTTTTTACGGCCAATTTCATCGGCTGGTATACCGACCGGCGCAAGTTCACGATATCCCTTGTGCTGTTTGGCATCATCGAGACGATTCCTTTAATCAAGAACGCAAGCATGCTGGGAAAGGATCTGCTCTTTATGATTCCTTTTTTTCTCATCATGCTGTTTTCGCCCTTCGGCATCCGCTCGCTGAACCGGCGACAGGAGTTGGAGAGGGAGCTCGCCCAGGCTAACGAGCAAATCCGCAATCTGATTAAAGGCGAAGAGCGGATGCGTATTGCCAGGGATCTTCACGACACCTTGGGTCATACCCTGTCTCTCATCACGTTGAAGAGCCAGCTTGTGGAGAAGCTGGCGGCGAAGGATCCCGCGAAGGCCCAACTGGAAGCCCGGGAGATCCAGAATACCTCCCGGGCCGCGCTGCGCCAGGTGCGTGAGCTGGTATCCGATATGCGAACCGCCACCCTACCGGAAGAATTGGTGGAAGCCCAGATCATTCTGGAGAGTGCCGATATCCAGTTCAGCTGCACCGGTAATCCGAAGCTGGAAGGCATATCCGACTTGGCCCACAATATCCTGAGCCTCTGCTTGCGAGAGGCCGTAACCAATGTGGTGAAGCACAGCCAGGCAAGCCAGTGCCGGATTGACATTGAATCCCTGGATAATGAATGGCGGCTGTTGGTGGCGGACAACGGAATCGGTCTTAAAGGCAAAGAAGAGGGGCCATCCGGTACCGACAGTAATGGCTTGAAGGGGATGGCCGAACGTCTGTCCCTCATCGGGGGCACCGTTGAGGCCGTCTCCGACCCGCAAGGCACGAAAGTGAGCATTCGCGTTCCGATCATCATCAAGAACCGGAAGGAGGACACCACCCATGAGCATCAAAGTGCTGATAGCCGAGGACCAGCGAATGCTGCGCGGCGCTCTGGCTTCCTTGCTTGATTTTGAAGACGATATCGATGTGATCGGTCAAGCCGGCGACGGCGAGGAGGCCCTATCGCAGATTGCCATCCATCAACCGGATGTTTGCTTGCTGGATATCGAAATGCCTGTGCGCAGCGGACTCGAGGTGGCGGAGGAAGTAAAGCGGCGCGGGTATGCCAGCCGGGTTATCATCCTGACTACGTTCGCCAGGCCCGGTTATTTCGAGCGAGCGGTACAGGCCGGGGTCCAGGGATACCTGCTCAAGGACGAACCCAGCGAACGGCTGGCGGAAGCCATCCGGAGAGTGATGGGTGGGCGCCGGGAAGTTTCCCCTGAACTCGTATTCGGGACGTTGTCCGGTGCGGGTGCCAACCCGCTTACCGAACGCGAACGGGAAGTGCTGCGGCTGGCCGCAGACGGAAACAGCTCCAATGATATCGCAGCGAAGCTGCACTTGTCCTACGGAACGGTCCGCAACTATATGTCCGAGATTCTAAGCAAGCTGAATGCCAAGAACCGGATCGAGGCCATCTCGTTGGCGGAAGAGAAGGGATGGATATAGGCCGGGGCCCCTGGAGGCATTTGCGAGGCGCGGCCGGTATGGCTTAATACGGTTTGTAAACGACCGTCCCATAGAGAAACAGCCTCGGGCGAGTTCATTGCCCGGGGCTGTTTTTACCACTGTATCAATTGAATAAAGCTTCCTCTATGGTCTGCATCATTTCATAAGCGCCGTCGCTGGCATTGGATGCCACGACCAACGTATGTCCGGTGTCCGGATAATACGCGGATCGGAAATTCACGCCCGGGTCGTAGCCCATAACATGATATTTGTACACATTTCCATTCTTCTCGGTGATCCACACGCCAAGCCCATATTTCAGGTCACTGTCCGGGTCGTGAGAATGGGCAGCCAGCAGCTGCTCCGTCATCGATGCCGAGAGCAGAGTATTGGACAAGAGTCCATTCCATAGCTTTGCCATGTCCGGAGCCGTCACATACGCCCCGCCATCGGCATAACCCTGAATCGGAATGGCATACTGATTCGTTCTCCACGTACCGTCCTCCTCATCGATATACCCGTAAGCCGTATTCGCGGGCAGGCGATCCAGCGGGAAATATCCCGAATCGTTCATGCCGCAAGGCTCAAAAACAAACTGCTGGACATAATTGCGAAACGACAGGCCGGCATGCTGTTCAACGATCAGGCCAAGCAACACAAAGCCCGCATTGTTATAGTGGAATCTCTCGCCGGTTTGAAATTTCATCGGCTCATTCTGGAACAAAGGGAGAAAGTCCCTTCCACTCCGGAGCGTATACATCGGCACGGCCTTCCACAGATCCTCAAAGTCATCCATGACCTCTTCATCAAAGTAATCCGGAATACCCGAGGTGTGGCTCAGTAGATGAAACACCGTAATCTCCGGGCTAACATGGGGCAGGCGAATATCCAGACACTCGCTCAGTTTGCTGTCCAGCGACAGCTTGCCTTGTTCAATAAGCTGGCAAACCGCAATCGCGGTGAACAGCTTGCAGCCTGAAGCGATGCCGAACCTGGTGTCCCCTTGATTCGGGATGCGGTCGGCCCGATTGGAATAGCCGAAGGCGGCATTCCATATGATGTTGCGATTTTGATCCGTTAAGAGCACCGTTCCTGAAAAATGGCTGTTGGCAGCCCATTCCTCCATTTTATGTATCATCGGTTGATCCCATCCTTTATCTAGGATAGGCATATTTTAACATGAATAAGTAAAGGGGATCCCGGTACAAGACCAGTTTAACGAAAAAATACCCTGAATTCCGGAATTGCGTTCCCGCCCATCAGAGGGAACTCCGCTCATGCCTACACTGCTCCAGCTGCGTAACCGTGAGGCTGAAACGTTCCGGATCCACCGGCTTCAATAAATAATGGCGGGCATCCCACTCAGGCGAATCCGCGGCTTCGGCCGTCACATAGACGATACGAACGTTTGGTTCAAGCTGTACCAGTCTTTCACCTGCTTCCAGCCCGGTCATTCCAGGCATATCGATGTCCAAAAATACAACATCCGCCTTGCAGGATCGCCACTGCTCTATTGCATCCTGAGCCCGGGTGAACATACCTGCCACCTGCAGGCGCCCATCACGTTCAATGAGCCGCTGCATATGCATCAGCGCCGGATTCTCATCATCAATCACGATGGCTTTCATGTCGTCAATCCCCCTATTCGTTGTTCGTTACATCACTTGACGAGAAGGCACTTCAAAGCTTACAGAAGTACCGTCCCCAGGCTGACTCTCGATTTGAAGGCCTTTGCCGTACAGCGTGAGCAATCGGGCGTGTATGTTTCGAAGCCCCACGCCTCCACCCGAATCGGACGCTGCGGAGAGCAAGGCGTTAACCTTCTCCTCACTCATGCCGACGCCGTTATCCGAAACGGAAATGGTGATCTGCCCTTCGCGTTCATGAATTGAAATATGGACCGTTCCCCCGGATACCCGCTTCGTAATCCCATGCCGCACCGCGTTTTCCACGATCGGCTGTATACTGAGCGGCGGTACCAAGGCATCTAATGGCGCATGAACATCATATTCAACGGTTAAACGATCCTCGAACCGCGCCTGTTCCAGGAACAAGTAGGACTGTAATAAGGCCATTTCCTTCTGCAGCGGGCCAAGCTGGTCGCGGTTCTGGAAGTCAAAGCTGCCACGCAGATAATGGCTCAGCTCGATCAGCAGCCGCGTCGCTTTGTCCGGATCCGTATACAGCACGGCCAGAATGGTATTCAGCGCGTTCGACATGAAATGCGGCTTGATCTGGGCTTGGAGGAAAGCCATCTCCGCCGAAATGGTCTGCCGAACGGACCGCCGGAGCTCCAGCAGATTCCGGACCCTCGCTCGCAGCTCATCGGCTTCCACCGGCTTTCTCAGAAAATCGTTCGCCCCCGCCTGCAGGCCTGTTCGAACATCGTCGGGCAAGCTTCGGGCTGTCAGCATGAGCATGGGCAGCTCGAAGAGCGTGAATTGCTGCCGGACCGTCATGCACAGCTGCAATCCGGACATCCCCGGCATCATCCAGTCCGTGATGACCAAATCGATCCCTTGCCCCGACCGGATGTGCTCCAGTGCCTGGGCTCCGTTACCTGCGCTAATCAAATGGTAATTCTCTGCCGATAGCAGGCTGCGAAGCACCTGCAGATTAACCGGATCATCGTCAACCAGCAGCACGGTAGACCCCTTCGAATGCTGCCCAGGCTCATCCTGCTCGGGAAC
>NZ_AEXS01000130.1:0-56690 GCF_000204455.1 Paenibacillus sp. HGF5
AATTGATTTGAAACGATATGCGCTGCCGTTGTTTATCCTGATCATGAGTCTGCTTTACATTTTCTTCATTCCTTCCGAGCCCTTGCTAATCAAACTGCTGTTCAAGCTCATCCCCATGTGGCTCATCATCCTGTTTGCATATCGCCAGTTCCCGCCCCGTGCCACGAAAGTTCACTATCTTCTGTTATCGGGACTGTTCTTCTGCATGATTGGTGATGGTACGCTCGTCTGGTTTGTCGTCGGCCTTACCTTTTTTCTGATCGGTCACCTGTTCTATACGGTCGGCTTCCTGGGACAATGGCGATCTTCGCTTCCCCGCCTCCTCAGCATCGTTCCGATTGCGGCCTATTCGGTCTGGATGGGCATTCAATTGGTGACCTCTCTCGACTCAAATGGGGAGCAGGCTTTGATATTTCCCGTCATCGCTTATATTGCGGTCATCTCGACCATGCTCTGGACCTCCGTCATGACCGGAAACCGGTTAGCCATGCTTGGAAGCCTGCTCTTTGTCATCTCGGACTCGATCCTGTCCTGGAACATGTTTGTTTCCGATATCCTTTATTCGAACGTATGGATCATGACCACGTATTACGCAGCCCAGTTCCTGATAGCCAGAAGCATCTCGGCTTTTAACTGGACGAAAGCGCGGAGCAGGGGCGACTCGTCACTCAATGCTTCCGCCATCCATTAGAAAACCAAAAAAAGCCGAGTCCGGGTTCCCCCGGGCTCAGCTTTTACAGGACATTTCACCGCTCCATGTTCCATGATATGTCGGTCCAAAACTCCCCCATCAAGCAACGAAGCAACGCCGAGTCCTTAATCACGCCAGTTCATGCGAACCTGCTTAATCCCCTCTACCTGCCACAACTGCTCGAACAATCCGTTAATTCCCTTGCTGTTGAACGAGTACACCCGGAATTCCATTGTGACCTTGGTCGAATCGTCTTCCGTCGTGTCATTGTTCACGATCATGCCTTCCACCGTCATATTGGCCTTTTGCAGCAATTCCGTAATCGTGCTCACATGTACCGGACGGTCACCCGCCTCGATGATAATCTTTAAGCTGCCGGACTTTTTGATAAAGAGAAACCTCGATTCCAATTTATTCAGCACCAGCGTGCTGACCAGAACGATCGCTGTCGTGATGATTGCAGGCCAGTAAAAACCGGAGCCCACGCTTAAACCGATAGCCGCTGCCACCCATAAAGTGGCGGCCGTGGTCAGACCTGAAATGATATGATTGGAACGCCGCAATATGGCTCCGGCACCAAGAAAACCGATACCGCTTACAACTTGTGCTGCCAGCCGGGCAGGATCAAACCTCGCATTGGGATGATTGATTAGTGCAGAGTCAAACCCGTAGATGGAAGTCAGCATAATCAGCGTCGATCCGACGGCCACCAAGAGATGGGTTTTTAACCCGGCCTGCTTATTCCGGCGTTCCCGCTCCCAACCGATCAAACCGCCGAGCAATGCAGCGAACAGCAGCCGCATCAGCATGGTCTCCGTATCCAGTTGAAACACATCCATTCCTAATCTCCACCCATCTTCATCTTGTAAGGCGGCTCTTCGTTATGCCATATGTTCATCCTGCCAGCGCCATAACTCTTTGCTGGAGGTGGATATGCCGATTACACCGCTCTTTAGAGCCGTATCAAAATCCTCCAAATCGATCATGAGCCCCCCTGCAATGACGGGCACGTCCACCTCTGCGCGGATACGTTCCATAATCCGCTGGCACACCATGCCCGGGAGCACTTCAATGGCATCGGGATTGGAGGCCTTAATCATTTTGATCCCGTTGTCCAGGGAGACGGAGTCAAATACGAACAGACGTTGAACCGTTAACAAGCCCAGCTTCTTCGCTTCCACAATCGCCGTGTTTTTTGTCGTGACAATCCCGTCGATGCCAACCTTCTCAGCCAAGTACTTAACTCCCGTCTTATCTTTGCCGATCCCTTCAATCAGATCAAAATGCACAAACGAAAGCTTGCCTGCCTCGCGAATCTCCTCGACGATCGATTCAATGATAAAAATATCGGTCTTGAGAATAAATACGATGTTCGATTCGGTCGCTAACACGGCAGGAAGTTCATCCGCATTCATTAATGAAGTAATAATGGGTTTACGCTTCAAGCAATACGAAATTCGCTGTGCACCTTCAACACTGGTTTTCATGTCTTCACCTCGTTGCCGCCGCAACCTCTCCAATTCTCCCGTTGCCCCGGCATATTTTTGTAGATACTCGTCATTGTGCTTCGTTTGCCTGCTGCAAGGCAGTACCGCTGAGATAAATATCGTGAACCGAATTCAGCACATAGGTGGGCTTCACGCTGCTGTCCATCAGATCCTCCTTGGTCGAAACCCCGGTCAGCACCAAAGCCGTGCTCATTCCCGCCTGATTGCCCATCTTGATATCCGTCTCCAGCCGATCCCCCGACATCAGGCAATCTTCGGCCTTCACTCCCAAAATATCAAGAGCCGTCAATGCCGTCAAGACGGAGGGTTTGCCCATGACCGTCGTAATGGTAATGCCGGCAGTGCCTTCGATGGCACCAATCATGCCGCCGGCATCCGGCACATCACCGCCAGGCATCGGACATGTTCGATCCGGGTGGGTAGCAATAACCTCGGCGCCCCCCTTGATCGCCTGATATGCAAAATCCAGATGACGATAGTGAAAATCCCGATCCCACGATACGACCACGACGTCGGTTTCCTCCGGAGATGAGGCGAATCGTATCCCATTGTCCAGCAGCTCATTCTTCAATATATCCTCGCCAATAACGTATACTTTTGCATCCGGATGATGCTTCTGAAGATAATGAATCGTAACAAGCGCGGGATTCAGAATATGATTCATTTCAACCTGAATGCCAAGCTTCGCTAATTTCTTCAAATAATTCTCCCTAGAGTCTATCGTTTTGTTGGTCAAAAACAACAGCCTCTTATCCAGTCCCTGCAAGTAATGAATGGTCTCCACGGCACCGTCGATGGCCTCGGCCCCAAGGTAAATCGTACCGTCCAAATCAAAAATATACCCTGCAAAATGATCCATACTTCGTTCTCCTCTGCATGTTCAATCTGTAAATTTGCCTACAAACGTCACGGACATATGTCCGGTCAGATCGCTATGTTATATCTCCAGCCCCTGTCCGTAAGGTATACATATGACAGCGCCATGTCCTTTAGTCCCTGACCGGCGGTTCCTTGCGGATACAAAAAAATGAGAAGCCCTTTGCATGGAAGAAACCTTCATTCATGACAAATGAAAGATTCTCGTTATGCAAAGGGCTTCTCATCATCTCTGCCCGCTCTATAACTTTATATGGTTATACTACATCCACATTTTACATTTGACAAGATCATCATGATGATAAACCTTATCGGTTCATCGCCGACACGGCCGACGGATGCCCTGCTTCATCTTCGGAAACCGCATCATTGGCGTGTTCCCGATCCGCCGGAGCTGCAGCCAGCTCTATTCTGCTTCCTTCCGCCACTCCCCATGCCGCTTGCAATTGGTCCTGCAGCAGCTCCCATTGCCTGTCGACTTCCTCATGATCCCACTCTAAGCATTCCCCCATCAAGCTCATGACGGAAGCAATGACCCGCTCGGTTTTGGGCCGGTCGAATAACATCCAGCCTGTTCTTCTTAACAGAAAATCCACGGCACTCATCGTCATTTCGCATTCGATGGAATACTCGATTTCGGCACGCAGCAATCTAAATCCGATAGCTTCTGTTTTGTCGGATGCAGCCTTGATCCGTTTAAACAGTTCAAGGGTATCGGTACCATACCTGGCCATGAAACTCCTCACGTCATCAGGCCTGATGCCGAGGGTTTCCCCCTGTTTAATAAGCTTCTCCTGAGCTTCCGCATAAGTGAGTCCGTTCAGGTCTCCTCCGCTTATCGGAACCCGATCCGTCGTACAGGGAGGATAGATGGTGCCATCTGCGTCCTGAAGCTGTCTAGCTGCAAGGTTGACGACCTTTTCGGCCATTCTCCGGAATCCGGTCAGCTTTCCGCCCGCAATCGTGATCAACCCGGAATCGGATATAAACAACTCATCTTTTCGCGATATTTCCGAAGGACCTTTTCCTTCCTCGCGAACGAGCGGCCGCAGCCCCGCCCATCCGGATTCGATATCGCTTGGCTTCAGCCCTGCATCCGGAAACGCATGATTGACCGCATCGATGAGATAGCGGCGGTCCTCCTCGGTAATGCCGGGCGTCTCAATCGCCCCTTTATAGAGAGTATCGGTCGTTCCGATATATGTCTTGCCCTCCCGCGGAATGACAAAAATCATTCGGCCGCCCGGCACATCAAAATAAGCGGCCTGTCGTACGGGAAGCTTGGCATGATCCACCACCAGGTGAACGCCCTTTGTTAAGAGCAGTTGCTTGCCCTTGAGCGAATTATCCTTCAGCCTGACCTGATCCACCCATGGACCGGCGGCGTTTATGATTTTTTTGGCATATATCGCATAGGTCTCCCCGCTCAATAGGTCTTCCACCTGTGCTCCTGCTACTTTTCCTCCTCGATATATAAATTCCTGCACCTTGGCGTAATTCGCGATGTGCGCTCCCTTAGCCCTTGCAGACTTTACCACTTCGACCGTCAAACGCGCATCATCGGTGCGGTATTCGTAATAATAACCGGAACCTTTCAATCCCTCCTTCCGAAAGAGCGGTTCAAGGGCCAGGGTGCTCTCCCTTCGAAACATCTTCCGCCGTTCGCTGCGCTTGACACCCGCCAGCCAATCATACAGATACAATCCGACGGAACTGGCAAAATAACCATAGGTGCCTTTTTTATAAATAGGGAGCAGCATGGGGATCGGCTCCACCAGGTGCGGAGCGCTGCGGTGAAGCAGTGCCCGTTCGGAGCCCACCTCCCGTACCAGGCCGATTTCCCCTTGCTTCAAATACCGGAGTCCCCCGTGAATCAGCTTCGTTGATCTGCCGCTCGTTCCCGAAGCAAAATCATTCATCTCCACCAAGCCGACGCTCATCCCTCTGCAGCTGGCGTCCCAAGCAATGCCCGCCCCCGTGATACCGCCGCCAATCACCAGCACATCCAGCTTATTTGCCGACATGTCCTGTAAATAACGGGTCCGCATCTTGGCGGATAAGCTTGTGCCCACCTGACATTCTCCTCTCTCAACATATAATAAGAAAAACATCTATCGACGTACCTTCACAGAAGACAGACCGCATTTAGTGGACGTTTTTCTTGCGATTATCGAATGGGTTCAGCTTCGCTGAAAACTTTTACATTCAATAATCTAAAAAAAGAACCGCATCTGCTCGGAATGCATACCAAATACGGTATGCATGTAAGCAAAAGGGTTCTCCGTCGTCTCCGCCGCTTTATGCAATCAATATGATTACTCATTATATGTCGCTTTTATATTTATGTCTATATGGAACCTAATAGAACCGCAAAACCCTCAGGATCACTTTTTCCGTAAAGCCGATGGAGCCATCCGCTTATATTTCTTGAAGGTCCGGCTGAAATAATAAATATCGTTGAATCCTGTAGCAGCGGCGATTTCCGATACCGTAAGCGGGCTTTCGCGGAGCAGGTAATCCGCCCGGTTGAGCCTGGTTTCATTCACGTACTCCGTTACGGTCCTGCCGCTGATTTCCTTGAACAATCTGCTGAAATGAAACCGGCTGAGACCTGCCATGCCGGATAACTGCTCCACCGACAGATCCTCACGGTAATGCTCCTCGATATACTTGAATATCGGTGCAAACCGCTCGACGTTCTTCATCCGCTCGACGTATTCATCCTGCGTCAGAACCGTCGCGACATAACCTCGCAGCAGAAGCGTAAGCAGCCGGTACAGCTCCGATTTGATGGCCAGCTCATAGCCGAACTCCTGCTGTTCCAGCTCCTTGATAATGGATAGCATGGGTGCCAGCGCATCATCCCCGCTGATTCGGTTCTCGAAGATCAGCCGGTTCTGGGTGATCGGCGTGATGAATTTCATCTCGGGCGCATCCAGGGAATGGCTCTGCAGCAGCGAGAAATCTGCGATTAACGCATAATAAAACAAATGGTCCGACTGGCTGAGGCCATAATGCAGTTCATTCCGGTTAATGACGATCATATCGCCTTCCTTGGCGGTAAAGGTGGTCGAGCCGCATTCCAGCGTCGCTTCCCCCGAAACAAAATATAATATTTCAAGATGCTCATGCCAGTGATGATTAAATAATACCTGTCCCCGGCCATCAAACTCGCAACGATGAACCTTGATCGGAAACTGAGGATCCGGCATCGTCATCGGTTCTCGCAGTGTTTTGTCCAATGCTCTGATCTCCTTCCAGTAAGACAGCACAATTGTACAAACAAACAGCACGGTTTATCATGGTGTCTTCCTCTAAAAGCATTATAATACGAAAGTGTAATGCAGTAAATTCAGAGGAGTGAACTCATGAAATCTATTAATGTTGGCGTCATTGGCACTGGATCAATCTCTGCTATGCATTTGCAATCCTATCAAAAACATGCGAACGCGAATTTGCTCGCCGTATGCGATTTAAACGAAGAAAGAGCACAGCGCGCAGCTGAAAAATACGGCGCTACCAAAGTCTACACGGACTATAAAGAACTTCTGGCCGATCCGGAAATCGATGCGGTAAGCATCTGTACCTGGAACAATACGCATGCCGAAATCAGCATTGCGGCACTGAATGCCGGCAAACACGTTCTGGTTGAGAAACCGCTTTGCCGCACCGTTGAGGAAGCGCTTCAAGTACAGGAGGCCGTGAAATCCTCCGGCAAGATGCTCCAGGTCGGTTTCGTAAGACGTTATGACCCTAACGCTCAAATGCTCCGCGAGTTTGCAGACAAGGGTGAATTCGGGGAGATCTACTTCGCGAAGGCTTCCTCCATTCGCCGCCTTGGCAATCCGGGCGGCTGGTTCTCCGACATCGAACGTTCCGGCGGCGGACCGCTCATCGATATCGGCGTGCATGTCATCGACCTGTGCTGGTACATGATGGGCCGTCCGAAGCCGGTTGCCGTCAGTGCCAATACATACCGGAAGCTGGGCAACCGCTCCAACGTGCGCAACCTGTCCTTCTATAAAGCAGCGGATTATGATGCCGAGAAGAACACGGTCGAGGATATGGCGAACGCGATGATCCGTTTTGAGAACGGCGCTTCGTTGCTGGTGGACGTGAGCTTCACGCTGCACTCGAAGGAAAATCTGCAATCCGTTAAATTGTATGGAGACAAGGGCGGATTCGAGATTGATCCTGAGGTATCCATCGTGACCGAGAAACACGATACCATCATCAACATCCAGCCGCAAACGGACAGCAAGGGATTCGATTTCGATGCCGCTTTCCAAAGCGAAGTCAATCATTTCATTTCCTGTATCGAGAACGGCACGACACCGCTCAGCCCGGTTGAAGACGGCGTTGAGATCATGAAAATTCTGTGCGGCATCTATGAATCCGCTGAGAAAGGGGCTGAAGTTCTCCTATGAAACTCGGAGTAAGCTCGTACAGCCTGTACCAAGCCATTAACAAAGGCGAAATGACCATTACCGACGTCATCGATTACGTTGCGGAGATCGGCGGAGAGCATATCGAGATCGTTCCGATCGGCTTTAACCTGAAGGAAACGCCGGAGCTGATTGATACGATCAAATCCCACGCCGCTTCTAAAGGACTTGACATCTCCAACTATGCCATCGGCGCCAATTTTGCGGAATTGGATGACGCTGCTTATGCAGCGGAGATTGAACGAGTCAAAGGCGAAGTGGACATAGCGGCTGCGCTTGGCGCCAAGCTCATGCGCCATGACGTAGGTTCCTCCAAAGACTTGTCCATCACTCATTTCCTGGAGGAGCTTCCGCGGATGGCCAATGCATGCCGTATCATTGCCGATTATGCGGCAGAACGCGGCATCACCACCAGCGTGGAGAACCATGGCTACTTCATTCAGCACAGCGACCGTGTCAAAGCGTTGGTTCAAACCGTGAATCACCCTAACTTCAAAACTACTCTGGATATCGGGAACTTCCTCTGCGCAGACGAGGTATCCACGGTGGCAGTGGCGAACAACATCGGCCTGGCTTCGATGGTTCACTTCAAGGACTTCTACTATCGTCCGGCTCACCGTGCACCCGGATCCGGCTGGTTTAACACCTCCAGCGGCAACTGGCTGCGCGGCGCGATTGTCGGCCAAGGCGATATCGATATGCCGGAAGTCGTTCGCATCGTGAAGGAATCCGGGTATGACGGCTATATCTCGATTGAATTCGAGGGAATGGAAGATTGCCGTACGGGAGCCAAATTCGGATTGGAATATGTCCGTAAAGCCTGGAAAGAAGCTTAACTTAGACGGACCACGAATGACATAAGGATGATACAAGGGGGATATTAGGATGTCGAAGCCTATCATGCCTAACAAAATTGGCGTTATTGTTGACAGCTTTCGGGTAGGAGTAAGAGAAGGTCTTGTTAAAGCCCGGGAGGTCGGCGCGGACGGCGTTCAGATCTATGCCGTTCACGGCGAAATGGATCCGGCCAACCTCTCGGCTTCCGCGCGGAAAGAATTGAAGGATTATATCGATTCCCTGGGACTTGAAATCTCCGCCCTCGTCGGTGACCTTGGCGGACACGGCTTTCAGGATCCCGCCGAGAATGCGGCCAAAATCGAAAAATCCAAACGGATCATGGAGCTCGGTTTGGAGCTTGGAACCAATATCATTACGACCCATATCGGCATCGTGCCGCAGGATCACAACGGCCGCGTATATGAAACGATGCATAAGGCCTGCGTAGAGCTCAGCACCTTCGCGAACTCGATGAACGCATATTTTGCCATCGAGACGGGGCCGGAGCCTTCGGCTCACTTGAAATCATTCCTGGACGGCCTCGGTTCCAACGGCGTATCCGTTAACTTCGACCCGGCCAACATGGTCATGGTTACGGGTGACGATCCAGTACAGGGCGTATATAACCTGAAGGATTACATCGTGCATACCCACGCGAAGGACGGAATCAAGCTGGCAGACTACATCGACCCTCGTGACGTATACGGCGATTTCGGATATGAAGCACCCGCGCTTGACCATGACAAAATTGCCGATATGGCGGAGTCCGGCGAGAAGTTCCGTGAGGTTCCGCTTGGCGAAGGCGGCGTTAACTGGAATGCTTACCTGCAGGCCCTTAAGGATATCGGCTATACCGGGTATTTGACAATCGAACGCGAAGTGAAGGCTAATCCGGAAGCGGACATCAAGCTTGCCGTTGACTTCTTGAAGACGTTCAGAGCATAAACCGACGCAAGCTTTGAGACCGTGCCAAGCAAACCGCAGCGTTCGCTTGGCACGGTCTCGATAAACCCAAACAACAGGCCGATCAGGAAATTTCCTGATCGGCCTGTTCATTGTCTTTACCATGATGTGTTGGAACTTGAAACTTGTGTACCTTAAGATACCGCCTGTTTCCCCGTCACGTTCTCCAAAGCCCCGTTCGCTCTCGCGGAACGGATCTCGGCTTCGATAATTTCCAGCGACCCGGCCGCGCTGTCTGGCGTGCATACCGCTACCGGCTTCCCTTGCGCAACATGCTCGATGAAATACTGAAGCTCGCGGTAGTAGCCGGAATCTCCGGACAGTTCGGCTGAAAAGCCCGGTGCGTCTTCAGGATACACCTTCAATTCATTATTCTCGAACACCAGGGTAGCCGCCTCGAAATTTACCCGGTATCCCATATAGAAGCCATGTTCGCCGTGCAGCGTCCAATCCGCATGGGCGTTAATCACTTTCCCGTCAGGGTATGTGTAATGGGTAGATACGATATCGTACGAGCTTCCCTCAATGATCGTTTTGGCGAATGTGGACACCCGCTCCGGTTTGCCCATCAGCCAGTGGATCATGTCCGCGTCATGCACATGCATGTCCGTGATGCAGCCTCCGCTCTTCTCCCCTTCCAGGAACCAGCCCTTAGGCGGCTCCGATCCCCGGAAGAATTCGCCTGCAACGATGCTGCCGTAGCGGCCGTCCTCCACGCAATCTTTCAAATATTCATAAGCCGGCCAGAAACGCAGGCATTGTCCGATCATTAGCGTTTTGCCCGTGCGTTCCGCTGTTTTCACCATGCGCCAGGCTTCTTCCGAGCTGCCCGCAACAGGTTTTTCGCACAGGACGTGAATGCCGCGCTCCAGCAGCATGCAGGACATATCCGCATGCAAATACGTCGGCAGGCATACATCCACGATATCCAGCTCTTCATGCTCGAGCATTTTGTCCACGTGGTCGTAAAGACGATAGGGCTCCAGGTCGTAGACATCGCGCTCGGTCGCCATATTCCCGTTGGCTTTGCTGTCTTTAAGCTCATCGATGCGCAGATCACAAATCGCCACCAGCTCGATGTCCGCACCTTCTTGAGCCAAACGAAGATAATTGTCGAAATGCATGCGGCCCATGAAACCAAAACCCAATATTCCGATTTTAAGCATTCTTATTCCCTCCGTATTCCTTATGATTATGATTGTCCTTGATGCTGCCGCGCGTCCGGCTTGCGCAAAGACGGCGTCCGTCCGAGAATCGCATCCATCGCATTGGATGTGTTAAATATGATCTGCTCCGAGTAATGGGTGTAGGCCGGGATCATCTCTGCTGTGACATAGTTGTCGTAGCCGATCAGGCGCAAAGCTTCCACCACTGCAGGATAATTGACGTCTCCTGCCAGCAGGTCGACAAAGCCGTGCAATCCGCCTGCCTGCCTGCGGTAATCCTTGAAATGGACTTTCTTGATCCGCTCGCCCAAAATTCGAATCCAATGCTCCGGATAACCGTTGTGCACGACGTTGCCTACATCAAAATAAGAGCCTACATAGTCGGAACCGATCTCATCAATGAAGGTTCGCAATTCCAGCGGGGACAAGAGGAATTTGTTCCAGACATTCTCGAGCGCGATCGCAACGCCGGCGCTTTCCGCGTACGGAACCAGCTTGCGAATGGATTCTTGTGCCCGCTCGTAGGCATATTCGTAGTCGATGACTGCGGAACCGGGAACAAAATCGACGCCGACCGCCCCTGGTATCACAAGAATGGCGTCCACTCCGAATGCAGCCGCGAGCTCCAGCTGCTTCTTGCAAACGTCCATAGCCTTTTCACGGATAGCCGGGTCGTCGCTGGTCATCGGATAATCCCAATACAAGCCGGTCGCCAATCCTGCAATCTCGAGGTCCGCGTCCTTCAGCTGTGCCGCTATGTTCTGCACTTCCTTATCGCCTGCCTGGAGCCCGAGCTCCCCCGTTTGGTTCAGCGACAGTTCGATTCCGTCAAAGCCCGCTTCTTTTGCCAATCGGATACAGTCGGAGATGGAAGCCTCTCCCGGGAACGACCAGATATTAATCCCTTTTTTCATCGCAAATCCCTCCTAAAATTTATGGGTTGATGATGTTGCAAACGTTTTCTGAAACGCATCATTTGACTTTTTCCGTCAAGTTGTAAATAAACCAATTGGATGTAATAATACTTATATAATAAATAAATATTCCAAAAAATGATTTAGAAAGAAAAGTGATTATTTGGACAATTCCGTTCTATTCTCTTAATAACATTCGGGAGTGAATCTACGATGGCCGATATGGAACCCGATTATCCGGTAAAACGCGAAGCGCCTTTTTGCGAATGGTCGCCCAGCATTCATTATGCACAGTTTCAACGCATGGCGACGGGAGCTCTCCCGCAGCGCAGGTTATATGATTTCGAGCTGCTCTATGTATGCCATGGGGAAGCCGTTACCACGATGTACGGGAACCGGCATGTCGTTGAAGCAGGCCAGCTGATCTTCCTGCCGTCCGGCGTTTACCACCAGAATGAGGTGGTTTCCCATCCCGACGCGCGTTTTCTGGGCATCCATTTTGATTTTTTCGATGAGCTGGACATCCAAACGGAAGCCGATATGATCGTGAACGAAGCCGTGGTGGATACGGATAAGTTCGCGCATGAAGCCGTGTCATCCGCTTTCCCTGCCCTTTCTTCCCGGATTATCTACACGCCTCCCCTGCCATGCGTACAGATGATGGAACGCATCGTAGAGGAATTCACCCTGCGTCCCGCCGGCTATGAGCTTGCCTGCAAGGGACTGATGCTGGATGTGCTGGTTCAGCTGTTTCGGACGCACCCCTCCCGGGCATTGACGGAAACGTCGCCGCACGAGGCCAAACTGATCGAGCTGATGGCGCAAATCGAAAAAGCTCCAGCCAAAGACTGGAGCAACAAAGTCATCGCGGAGCATTTGATGTTAAGCGCGGATCATACCGCCAAATTGTTTAAGCGCCTTGCCGGGATGCCGCCGAGCGAATTCGTGCAATCCGTTCGCCACCGGGAAGCGCGCCGGCTGCTCCGGGAATCCGACATCTCGATCGAGATGGTTGGCGAAGGCGTCGGATACCCGGACATTCATTATTTCAGCCGGATCTTCCGGAGGCTGGAGGGGATTACCGCTACCGATTACCGGAAGCTGTCAAGAATTCTGTAAGGCATGAAGATCTTCGGCACGTACATGCGTTTGAAGCCAGCGTTCCATTCGTTCGAGCGCTTCGCAGAGTCGAGCGGATGAAGCGGCATACGAGCAGCGGATAAAGCCTTCGCCCCCGGCACCGAATACATGGCCCGGCACAACGGCTACTTTGGCCTCCCGAAGCAATCGCTCCGCGAACTGCTGCGAGCCGAGGCCGGTTCCGGTTATGCTGGGGAATGCATAGAAGGCTCCCTGAGGATCGCGGCAGCTCAGGCCGATATCGCTCAGTCCCTGCACAAACATTTGTCGGCGCTCATCGTAAGCTTGCCTCATCACATCCCGATCCCCGAGCCCGTTCCTTAAACATTCGATGGCCGCAATCTGTCCCATGATGGGCGCGCAGAGCGCGGTATACTGATGGATCTTGACCATAGCGCTCACCAGCCCGGCATCGCCGCAGAGGTAACCGACCCGCCAGCCCGTCATGGCAAAGGCTTTGGAGAATCCGCCGATGATGACGGTCCGCTCCCGCATCCCCGGCAGGGAAGCAACGCTCGTATGCGTGCCGCTATAAGTAAGCTCGGCATACATTTCGTCTGAAATCACCACCAAATTGTGCTCGACCGCAAGGCGCGCAATCGGAAGCCAATCTTCATGGGTCATGACGGCTCCTGTCGGATTGCTCGGAAAGTTAACAACGATCGCTTTCGTCCGGGGCGTAATCGCCTGCTGCAGTGCATCCGCCGTCAATTTGAAGTCATGCTCCGCGGATAGCTCCAGCTCGACGACGGTGCCGCCGTTCAATTGCACTAGAGGAGCATAGGCGACATATCCCGGTACGGGAATGATAATTTCATCGCCCGGCGAGATGAGCGCCCGCAGCGCAAGATCAATCGCTTCGCTGCCGCCGACCGTAACCAGGACCTCCCTCGACGGCTCGTATTGCAGCTGGAAGCCGGCATGCAGATAGTCAGCAATTCCTTCCCTCAGCTCCATCAGCCCTTCATTCGGCGTGTACATCGTGCGCCCATGCTCCAGCGCCCGTTTGCATGCGTCGATCGCACACTGGGGCGTCACGAAATCCGGTTCGCCCACGCCGAGCGAAATGACCTCGTCATCCGCTTCCGCAGCATTAAAAAATTGCCGGATGCCGGATGGCGGCATGACTTGCACCGTCGATGTTAGAAAGCTGCTCGTTGTCTTCATATCCTTCTACTCCTTGCCTTCGCTTTTTCGTTCCGATAATGAGGTTTCAATCAAGGCATCCAAAAGTCCGCTGAACGAATATCCCGCCGCTTCCGCGCTTCTTGGCAGCAGACTGGTCTTCGTTAAACCCGGAAGCGTGTTGACCTCCAAAATATAAGGAATCTTTCCCTTCAGGATGATATCGATCCGGGCATATACACTGCACTTCATCGCCTTATAGCATTGAAGCGCGGCTGTGCGCACCTGCTCCTGAAGTTCTGTGGGAAGCTCGATCACCTGCTCATCCGCTTCGCCTTCTTCGTATTTGGATGCATAATCGAAGAATTCGGAGTTCGGCTTGATCGACACAATCGGAAGCATATCGCCGTTCAGGACCGGGCAGGTGATTTCCTCTCCCTCGATCCATTGCTCGATCATGACGAAGCGGTCCCACCGCAGCGCCTCTTCGACGGCGGATGCTAGGCCAGCCGAGTCGCGCACGATCCGGGTACCGATGCTGGACCCGCCCGCATTCGGCTTCACCACAACGGGAAAACCGAGCCCCTCCACGTCGGCGGCCGCCAGCTCTTCCATGCAGCTGACCATGATCCAGTCAGCCGTATGCAATCCTTCGTAACGCAGCAGCTTCTTGCTCAAATCTTTATCCATGCAGAGACTGCTGGCCAGAACGCCGCTGCCGGTATACGGAATCCCCAGCGTATCGAGGGTGCCCTGCACCGTGCCGTCTTCCCCGAACGCGCCGTGCAGGGCGAGCAGCGCAATATCGATGCCTTCGGTTTTGCTGATCAGCTCGCGTTTATCGTGAATCTCGATCGGATAGACCTCGTAGCGGCTTTTATCCAAATGAGCGATCATCTCTTTGCCGGTCATGAGCGAAACTTCCCTCTCGGATGATACGCCTCCCATGATGACGCCAACCTTCATGATGTAGACCTCCTAAAACTGTGGTGGAAAAATATGAATTTCTAAAGCTCCAACGAGTTAAACATGCTCCGTAAGCTAAATCTCTTTTGTATGCTAATCATCACTCCGCATGCGGATTATTCTTCCGATCTTTCGTTGCCCTCAGATTTCTACTGATTTGAATATTCATAAGTTGAAATCCGACGGCAAAGGTGAACGCTCCGCTTCTCCACAATAATTCCGCCTTCTCCGTTGCAGCCCGATCACACCAACTTCCTTGCCGTCTCGCCGATGATCCGAATCCCCTTCTCGATGTTCTCGTCGGAGACGCGTGAGAATCCAAGACGCATGGTGTGCTGGCCGCCGCCATCGGTATAGAAAATATCGCCCGGCGTGAATACCACGCCCTGGGCGGAACATGCCTCCAGCAGCTCGCGGGTTCGGAATTCGGGACCGAATTCAACGAACAGGTGTAGCCCGCCGTCGCCGGACAGCCGCTCCATCGGAATCCACTCCTCGCAGCAGCGGATCGCAAGCTCATATTTTCGCTTGTACTCGGCCTTCGCTCTCTTTAAATACTTCTCGAAGTTGCCATTGTACAAATATTGAAAGAGCAGGGACTGATCCAGCGTCGACGTATGAATGCTGCGGGCCCGCTTCACGCTTTCCAGATAATGAATCAGGGTCTTGTCGGCCAGCACCCATCCGACTCGCAAGCCGGGAAACAGAATCTTGGAGAAGCTGCCCAAGTAAATCACGCTGTTGTTCTCTCCCCCTGCACATGCAACGAGAGGCGCGATGTGGGAGCCCGAATAACGCAGCTCCTCGTTGAAGCCGTCTTCGATCACGGGAATCTCGTGCTCGTTCAGCAGCCGCAGCGCTTCCAGCCGCTTCTGGTGGGACATCACGATTCCGGTAGGATTATGATAGGAAGGCACAAGGTACGCCATGTCGTACGACCGCTCCGACAGCTCGCGTGAGAGCCCTGTCAGGCTGATGCCGTCTTGCTCCATCTCGACGCCGGTAATGGAGTACCCGTGCATTTTAAAATTTTTAATGGCGGTATGATGGGTGGGATTCTCGCATAGAATGCGGCCATGCCCTTGGTTCAAGGCGGATAGCACCAGACTTAAGCCTTCCGTAAAACCGCTGGTGATCAGCATATCTTTGCCCTGAATATTCACGCCTTTGTTCTCCATGTAACGGAGAAGGTAATCAATAAGCGGTTTATAGCCTTTGGCGTAACCGTAATTTAGTAGAATATCCCCTTCAAGCGACATCCGGTCCAGGAATGCGCGCTTGACATTGGGCAGGTCGAACAGCTTCTCATCGGGAGCGATGCTTGTAAACGATATGGAGCCCTTCTCAGCACGGATCCCGTGCTTCATCAGATCATTCGCTTCCGCAAGCCTGGCATACTCGTTCAGGCGAGGACCCCAGTCCAGCCGTTTACCTTCAGGCTGTGCGGATGCCCCGCTGATCGAAGGGGAAACAAAGTGTCCTTGCCCTTTAACCGCGTAGATATAGCCTTCATCCTCCAAATCGGAGTATGCGCTCAGCACCGTATTGCGGCCCACTCGAAACAGCGCGCTTAGCTCACGCGTGGAGGGAAGCTTCTGATCGGCTTGCAGCGCCCCGGTTGTCATCAAGCGCTTCATGTAATCCTTGACTTGAATATACGCCGGGCGGTCATTCGCCAACTTGAAATCCAAATACATCGTTCATTTCCCCCTTGCTCTTATGATGGCATAATTTCGGCGGCACCACTAGAACCACAGCAGGCCTCTTTCGCCTCGGGCGTGGTTTGCCGATATCGTTTGCCGCATCCTGGCCATCTCATCTCTAGGATTGGACTGCCCTTTGCGCCAATATACCTTGATGACATGCACGTTCTCTTTATCATGGAACCATACGGGATCATGCACAAGCAAGAATGAAACCTTCTTGGTACCCGTCAGGCGAAAAAACAGATCGAAAAATCAAAAACTGCCCCACCTTCTCAAAGGAAGATGGGGCAGTATAACGCTGGATTCGTTAGGCCTAAATGGCCCTGATTCGTCAAAATAAGCCGTATGCCCGGCCCGCTTACTTCACAGCCAAGCTTTCCCTGATCTTATCATTGATCCACTGCCGCTTCGACAGCAGCCATTCCGGATCCCTCGGGTACGTTTTGAAGGTGATCGGCTCTTCAAGCCCTTCTTCCAGCGCCTGCAGAACTGCCTCCCTGCCGATCTGCGTCTCCAGCAGTTGAAGCGCTCTCAAATCCTGAAGCGCTTCCTGGAATACCTTCAGCCGAATGGATTCGATCGGCCCTTCTTCGCCGGGATATACCACAAAAGCATCTCCGGAAGGAAAACCGCAATCCGCATCCGTCACCTTGAACGGATCAATGGCGCGTTTCGAGTATTGCGAATTCCAAAAATTATATCCCCAATGGAGAAATCCCTCGATGTTAAACTTATACAGCTGAATCCCGATGATCCGGTTCCTCGCCGAAGGCAGGTTGAAGAATCGGTTGGACACTTCCTTGTACTGGGAGCAGCAATAATAGGTCCACAGCGGCGTTACCTGCTGATCCAGGAAAGGCTCGATGTGGTTATTGCCCGGAATCGGACGCTTCACCAACCCCTGCTCATAGAACGAAATATCGGAAAGCGCGTCGATGATCGGGTAATCCGGCAGCAGCTCGTTCATCAACCGGCTTGCATGGCCGTAAGCCTCCAAATGGGACTCTGACGGCTCATCGGATACATGGAAATAACAGCGCTGCTCAAGCCCCCGGCTTTCGATCCAGCCGGTCAGGGCAGGGATGAATTGCCGGATGAAGGCATGATACGCTTCTCCCGTCGCGTCCGTCTCCCATCCGAACAGCTTCTCCGGCTGTCCGTTCACGTTAGCCATAATCTTCGGCGCATGGCGGGCTCCCCACTGCGTGAAGAGATGGGAGAATTCCAGGTACTGAATCCCATTGGAATCACACAGGTCTGCCCAGCGGTCGAGTTTGTCAAACCCGAACGTATATGTTCCATCTTCGTTCACATCGACATCGACC
This sequence comes from Paenibacillus sp. HGF5, assembly GCF_000204455.1. NCBI lineage: Bacteria > Bacillati > Bacillota > Bacilli > Caryophanales > Paenibacillaceae > Paenibacillus > Paenibacillus sp. HGF5. The sequence goes on from NZ_AEXS01000130.1 coordinate 17,663, forward strand.
AACTGTACCGTCGGCCGCTCCCCGCCCACTTCCGTATCCAGCGGAGGCGTAAACACCGGGGTCAGGATCATATTGATCCCATGCTGAGCTGCGGTCTGCATAAATTGATCGATCAAGGTCCAGTGCCGTTCGCTAAAAATCCCCACTTCATAGTAGTTCGCCAGGCAATCGGCATGGAACCATTCCGTATGAATCAGCGTCTGTGCAGGCAAAGCTGCCGGAATCAATTCCAGTGTAAATACCTCTTCCCCAAGCGTATCTCCCGATTCCGCTTCAAAGCGGATCCGGATTTCATACGTACCGCCCTTGATCTCACCATCAGGCCGTACCGTGATCCATAGGCTTCTCCACTGGTTCGGGTAACCGTTTACAACAGATTCTGATGTTAGAGGCAGCAACGGATCCGGATACAACCCGGGCGTGGCTCTTAAGACAAACTCATCATGGTCATGATATGTAGGCAGCTCCGACGGAACTAGACCTACGGCACGAACGGTAATTCGTTCGCTTAACTCAGATTGCAGAATGACCCGGATGTTTTTTAACAAACGATTGGAACGGTAGGCAACTTGAAACGAGAATGTCTCATTGTTAAACGCTGCTCCTGTGTCGTAGGCGGCTTGGGACATTTCTTCATCGGCGAATACTTTGGACAAAGAGCTCAACAGCCGGGTTTCAAACGTTACGGAATGACTCATGCTGGTTGCATCCTCTCTACAATGGAATGAGGTACTTTCACGTACATCTTACACTAATCTGGATGGAACGGAAGGTAAATTTTGCGTTTTCGAAAAAAAGGAGCCACCGCTCTTTTGCGATGGCCGCCTTATTACTGCCAATCCTTAGGGGAGGCTGCAAATCTGCAGTCCTCCCTTCAATCCCTCGAGCTCCGGTAAACTTCAATGCCGGACAGGCGCGGGCACCATCTCGATTCCAAAATGGTCAGGCGAATATATTGAGCGCGTACGGCGGGAAAGCGGCAGATGCGTTTGCGCCCGATTACCGTCCCGGATTGGATCGTGTGCCAGTTCCCGTTTTCCATATATTCAAGCTCGAAGCGCTCGAGCCGCTGCCCGTACCGGTATTCGGCCAATACGATATGATCGAAATCGATCGCCCGCCCGAGGTCCAGCTCAATCACGGCGTATTCCGTGCCCTCCTCAGGGCTCCAATACGTATCCTTGTTACCGTCGACCATATTTCGAGCATCCGATCCGGCTTTCGTTTCGGAAGCCGTAATATCCGCTCCGGCTGCCAAATCGGTATTAAACGTTGTTCGGATGGCGTCCCCGAGTTCCTGCAGACGCCGCAGATCGTTCTCATGAACGAGTCCGCGGGTATCCGGCGGAATATTGAGCAGAAAGGTGGCATTGCCGCCAACCGAGCCGTAATAAATATGCCGCAATTCTTCCAGCGATCGAACCTTATCGTCTTCGGACGCATGGTAGAACCAGCCGGGACGGATCGAGGTATTCACTTCGGCCGGATACCATACCAGCTCCTTCTCGCCTTGAATGACGCTCCGGCTGCCGAGATCCTCTTCGCTGGATTCATAGCGGCGCGCAAACTCCCGGTCATCGGTTTGCTGCGACTTTTCCTGGATCGCTTCATTTTGGCGCAGCGACGCCGGAACGACGCTCCACTCCGACTCCCTGCAATGCCCCGCTTCATTTCCGCACCAGCGAATATCCGGTCCGCATACCGAGATGGCGGCATTCGGCTGCAGTTCCCGAATCAGGGCGTAATACGCATCCCAATCGTATTCCTGGCGCTTGCCGTTCGGTCCTTCGCCGCAGGCTCCGTCAAACCAGACGCTGAATATCTCGCCGTAGCCGGTCAGGAGCTCTCTTAGCTGATTCAGGAAAAATTGATTGTACCGCGGCGAATCCCCATAGGACGGTTCATGCCGGTCCCAGGGGGACAAGTAGATGCCGAACTTGATCCCCCCTCTCCTGCAGGCATCGGCAACCTCCTTCACCACATCCCCATGGCCGTTTCGCCATGGACTGCTCTTCACGGAATGCTCCGTATACTGGCTCGGCCATAAACAGAAGCCGTCATGATGCTTGCAGGTCAGGATCAAGCCGCGCATCCCGGCGCTGACACAAGCGCTGACCCATTGATCCGCATCCAGCTGCGCCGGATTGAACAGCGCCGGGTCTTCCTTTCCCGTGCCCCATTCCATATCCGTGAACGTATTGACGGTAAAATGAAAGAAGGCGTAGAACTCCATCTCCTGTACGGCTAATTGACGTTCCGAGGGCTCGATGTTGGCAGCGTATTCAATGAAATTGTGCAAGCGATAAACCTCCCATACCTCATCCTTGATTGTCTAATGCTTTCTGATGAATCTCCAGATACTTATCCAGCTGAAGCCCCTTAAATCCGCTGACATAGGCATCCCAATCCTTCTCGATGTCTTTGCTGCCGGTTACGAACTGGGCCAGGTTCGATTTCACGTAATCCTGAATCGTCTTCTGAATCTGCGCGATAAAGGTTGCGTCTTTCGGATCGATGAACACATCGGTCGGGTACACTAGCTCCGGTTTGGCAAAAGGCTCATATTTCTTGGCAGCCAGCCATAAACGATACTCGTAGGCTCCGTTGCCGAGCGGATCTTCAGGAGCAACAAAGGATTCGCGGAGGGAATTCACCATCAGCATCGTGCCGAGCTGCCACCAGGTTACGTCAAGGGATCCCTCGGGCACGTCCCGCTTCAACGCTTCGTATGCGGCCGACTCGCCGTTGTAATCAAGCGCACCGGACTCCGCCTTTCGCCATCCGTCTCCCTCGAACCCCCAGGAAGTCATGACGGTGCCTTCTTCGGAGAACAAGTAATCCGCCAGCTTGATCGCTGCGATCCGCTGCTCCTCCGTCGCTTTGTTCGTAATGACAAACGATCCGTCCCCTGCTCCGACGCTATATCCTGCCAGCTGCACGCCATTCGGTCCTTTCAGCGGGGGAACGACATCGTATTCCTTATGGCGGGGCTTGGCGTCGGTCGGCTCCAGCACGCTGCTGATCAGCGCATAACCGACGGTGCCGACCACATTCTCCTCTTTGTTGCCAAGCTGCTTGACGGCATCGCCGTTTTGCGTAAAGGCTCCTTTATCGATCAGTCCTTCGCTATAAAGCTTACGCAGATATTTCAGCCCTTCCCTCCATTCGGGCTCAGCCGCGGACAAAATCACCTTGCCATCCTTCACGCTTAGATAAGTCGTGCCATTGTTGTATATAAAAGCATTCATCAAAAAGGCGTCAACTCCTCCTCCCCATACATCGAGGGAAGTGGTCATCGGAATTTCGTCAGCCTTTCCGTTGCCGTTCGGGTCCTGCTCCTTAAAGGCTTTCAGCACTTCATAGAACTCGTCGGTGGTCGTTGGCATTTCAAGCCCTAACTTCTCCAGCCAGGTCGTATTGATCCACATCCGCTGGCCATACGTGCAGTGCAGGCACTCGTTCACCTTCGGAAGCGCGTATATATTGCCGTCCGGGGCCGTCATGGCGGATTTCAAATAGGAAACTTCCTCCAATGCCTTCTTGATGTTCGGCGCGTGCTGGTCGATTAAATCGTTCAAAGGGATAAAGGCCCCCTGCATTCCGTACTTGATCTGATCCGCCTTGGATATGCCGGCATTCATAATAAGCGCCGGATAATCCCCGCTGGCCAGCATCAGCAGTTTCTTGTCGTTGAATACCGCGTCGGGCGTCGTATTCCATTTGAACGTAATCCCCAGCTTCTCTTCGATATGCTTGGAGAATGGATTGACATCGAGGCTCTCGATGCCGGCGGACTGAGGAGCGAATACCGATAGTTCAACGGGTGCCCCCAACTCCGGAGGGCTTGCCGGATTTCCAGTTCCTGTTTCGCTCGATTTGCCGCAAGCGGATAAAACCAGCACTGCCGCGAGAATCAGACTTAATCCTAATCCAGTGAACCTTTTCAAATCAATTCCTCCCTAATATGAAATGCTTGCCCGTACTTCATAAACGAACCGTAATTTTGCATATACCCCCTATGTGTCCGATCATCGGAATTACCCATTCTATACTGCCGGCCTCACCTCCTTCACAATAAGCAGGAATCACCCTTTCAAAGACCCGATCATCACGCCTTTGACAAAATACTTCTGCACGAACGGATAAATGACCAGCACCGGGGCGCTTGCCACCACGATCAGCGAATACTTCAGCAGATCCTTCAGCCCTTCACGGACCAGCAGCTCATTCACGTTGGTCACCATCTCGGCGCTGACGGAATTCAGGATCAGAATATCCCTCAGGAAGATTTGCAGCGGAAACAGGCTGCTGTCCTTTAAATAAATCAGGGCGTTGAAATAGGAGTTCCAATGGCCGACGGCGTACATCAGCGCGAGCACGGCCAGGATCGGCTTGGATAACGGAAGGACGATTTTCAGAAAAAAGGTAATGTCGCTGCTGCCGTCCATTTCGGCCGCTTCGGCGAGCTCCTCCGGGATCGTGGTTTGAAAAAAGGTTCTGGCGATGATGACCTGAAACACGGCTAACGCACCCGGTATGATCATGGCCCAGCGCGTGTCGAGCATGCCGAGCGACTTCACGAGAAGATAGTTCGGAATGAGCCCGCCGTCAAAAAACATTGTGAACACCAGCAGCATCATGATGATGTTGCGAACGTAAAACGTCTTTCGGGCTAACGGATATGCAAGCATCACCGTGAATGCGACGTTGACAAGCGTGCCGACAACGGCATAGAACAGCGAGTTGCCAAACCCGATCAGAATATTGGAATTCTGGAATACCGCTTTGTAGCCGATCAAGGTCACGTCCACCGGCCACAGCCACACCTTGCCCGACGACACCGCGCCCGGGGAGCTGAAGGATGCGCTTACAATATGCAGCAGCGGAAACAGGATGACGATCAGGACGACGGATAGAAACAAATACACGATACCAAGGAAAATCCGGTCTGCAGCGGACTCCCGTACGGTTGATCTGCTCATGCGATTCCTCCTACCATAGACTTGTGGATGAGACTTTTCTGGATACGTAATTGACGATGACCAAGAGAATGAAATTGATAACGGAATTGAACAGGCCGATGGCGGCGGAGAAGCTGAAGTTCGCACCGAGCAGGCCGACCTTGTACACATAGGTGGAGATGACTTCGGACGTGTTCTGATTCAGCGGGTTTTGCATGAGATAGATTTTCTCGAAGCCCAGGCTCATCAAATTGCCCAGATTCAATATGAGCAAAATGACGATGACCGGAAACAAGCTGGGAATATCGATATTGATGATTTTTTGAAACCGGGTCGCCCCATCCACTCGGGCCGCCTCGTACAAATCGGGATTAACTCCCGCCAAGGCTGCAATATAGATGATGGCGCCGTAACCGGTGAACTGCCATACATCGGACCAGACATAGATCGATTTGAACAGCTCCGGCACGCCGAGAAAATCAACGGTTTCCAGTCCCAGCGCCCGGAACAGGTTGCTCATCAGCCCGGTGTTGGGCGAGAGGTTCACGATCAGAATCGAGACGATGACAACCGTTGAAATAAAGTACGGCGCGTACGTCACCATCTGGACGGTTTTCTTGAATCGCCCGTTCCTGATCTCATTCAGGGCCAGCGCCAACAGAATGGGTGCAGGGAATCCGACCAGCAGGCCGTACAGGGAAATCTCGAGCGTGTTGCGGACATACTGCCAGAAGAACGGCGCGTCGAACAATTGCCGGAAATAATCGAACCCTACCCATGGACTGCCGAAGATCCCCTGTACGACGTTGTATTCCTTGAATGCAATCAGTACGCCGAACATCGGAACGTATTTGAAGAGGATGATGTAGACTAACGGGAAGAACACGAGCAGGTAGAACTGCCAGTGCTTCATCAGCTTCTTCCTCGTTCGGTTCATGGGCTTGTTCGATGGTAGATTCGTTGGTGCCTGTGCATCTGCAGGTACTGAAATTGCGCTGCTCATACGAGCCAATGGGGTCACCCTCCTTCGCTTTGTGTTGGTCCCAAGTTTAGAGCGGACGGTTCCATCCGATCAATATACAAGATTCTCCGAATCAACGTATTTCCGCGAGCAGGGGAAAATTTCAGAGCCGGCAGGCCGTAAAGAGCGATAAACCTTTTTCCGCCGCTAAACCTCTCTCCGTTGACGGCAAAAAAGCCCGCAGGACAGCATCGTCCGCAGGGCTCTATACTTGGTTCGAGTATGCATGGAAGGGACTCCGAAGGACTCGTTAATTCCCGAATTTCTGCTGCTTGATAGCAGCTTGCTCACGATAATCCCCCGGCGACATTCCCATCAGCTTTTTAAACATCCGGCCAAACGAGATGGCGTTGGAATACCCGACTTCGGTGGCAATATCCTGTACGGGCAGCAGGGTTTCTTCCAGCAGTCTCCGAGCATGGGTCATCCGCAGCTCGATCAAATAATCCACGAATTTCTGGCCGGTCTCCTCCCGGAACAGCTTGCTTAGCGTTTTCCAGTTCATGCCGAAGCGTTCGCTTAAATAATTGAGGGACAGGTCCGGGTTGCTCGAGTTCTGCTCCATAAACAAACGCACCTTCTGAATCGTGTCCGCATGATTTCGGCCCTCCATGAGAGCGAGGATGCTGTCGTACAGAGCGGATAAAGCCTCCCCGAGTTCCTGTTCCAGCTCCTCCAGCGTATCGGACGACTGAAGCGCGTTCCGTAAAGCAGGCTGCCCCTCCGTAAGCCATAATTCCTGAAATTCCTTCGCCATGCAGGACATTTCGCGTCCCAGCGAGTACATCATGTAATCCGCCAGGTTCACCACGCCGTCCCGGTCCAGCATGTTCTGCTCGATGTTATGGATAAGAGTGCTGTATTTCTCCTGCCAATCCTTGTTGACGAGCCGGAAGGACTGCGCCATCGAGCGGATCAGGTTCAGAAAATCGAATGCATTCCCCCGGTCCTCACCGGATACTTCGGCGTAATGAATGATTCGGTTGTCGCCGAGGATCATTTTGTATTTCAATGCGGCGCGTGCCTGCTCATAGGATTCCGGGATAACCGTATACCGCTCCACTTTCTCCCCGATGCCAACGGTTATGGTCAGCTTCAGGTGCTCCTCCACCCACTGGCGGGCTTGCTCCAGCAGCGTAGCCACATGCCGATTCGGATCCTGATCTTCCGCTGCCGCGAGAACTCCCAGCTTCGAGGCTGAAATCCATTCCGTCCAAAGCATCGTTTCCTGCCCGGCCGCAATTTCTTGAACGACGCTTTTTAAGGCAAACTTGATCAGATACTGGTCCTGCTGGGGATACTGTTCGCAAAACAGCGGGTATTTATCGATTTCGATGACATTGACGATCTGTGGTTGGGACAGGTCCGGCAGCCCCATGGCTTCGCGCTGCTCGTTCCACTGCTCCAGATGAGAAGGATACTGTCCCTCCATCAGCTGCTGAAACAGGTACGCTTTGCGCAGGAGCAAATCTTCACGATGCTGCTGCTGAAAGCTGCTCGCCTGTTCCAGCAGGCTCTCCAGCGCCGATTCGATAAAAGCAAACTCATCCTGTTTGCCGCCATGGAGCAGAACGCTCGTTTTGGTCTGCGAATATTTTGAAATCCGGGACACGATGGCTTCAATCGGCTTATAGTTCCGGCGCGTGACGAATACGATCCAGGCCACGCCGGCCATGCACATCAGAAGGCCGACGATAAACCAGACATTGTACAATTGGCTGACGATACCCACCACCCTGCCTTGGGTAACGCCCCCCTTCGTAAACCCATCCGGTGTAAGGGGATATCGCTTGGGACACAAGTTCCCCGTGATCGGCGCCCGAGGTGCCGGCGATCACGGATCTGCCCCCAGTGTCCATCACATGAATGAAACTGACTTCCGGATTAACCATGCCCTGAATCATGTTATGTATGGCGTCCACCTTGATATTGACGGCAATCACGCCTTTGCCATGGGTAACGAAGGGGGCATCCCGTACCAGGGTGACCACCTGCTGCGTGCTGTTAAAGCTGAATTCCCGATAATTCCGCAGGGCACTCCATTTTGCTTCGCTATTGACCTGGCTCAGATAAGGCTGGAGAAAGTCATAATCCGCATAATCCTGCAAACGGAAGGTGGACGAAGTGCTTAGGACGAATTCATCCTGGGTTCGAACGAGGACCGTGGAATCCACAAGCGGGTTGGAAACCTTGAACTGCTTCATGGCCTTCACGGCCTGCATGTTCAAATAGACGTTGTCCTGATCCTCTTGATTGAAAAATCCCGACATATCAGGGTTGAACAGCAATTCCTGCACCAGCATCTGATCGATGGCCTTCAGCGAATTGTCGACCGAACGCATCGCCTGCTGAATCATCGTCTCATTAGCCTGGATCGCGCCCTGCCGCGACTGTTCCCCGAGCATTTGGAAAAAGACAAAAAACACAAAGGAAATCACGATAAAGAAGACCGGCATATACGATAAAAGCTGACGGTAAAACCACGCTTTCCTTCCCATAGGCATCCCCCTGAGCGATTAATTCCTTGTCTCGTCATCGATTGAAAGTAATTTCATCATAGAAGAACGGACGGGGTTTACCAACACTTTTTTGAACCGCGGAAGAAAAACGCGTCTAAAGCATCATTACTTCCATAGCATTGACTTGGTCTTGATCCTATGGTAATCATACTTATCTTTAGCTGAGGGAAACGCAGAGGATTCGCCGCCGTAAATCTATAAGGGTCTAGGGATTGGGAGGAGTCGGCACAGCGGGTTCACCCTCGCGGCCAAGCCGCCGGCTTGCCGTTTCCCTGCGGCCTGTCGCGGATACATGGGCTCCGGCTTTGGCCAAACCGAACCGCGGCATGTTGTTGTACAGGCATTCATACTGGCCTTCCTGGACCAGATAGGTTTCGTGAAAAATCCCCACGTCTCCTCCCGTTCCGACCTTGCGGTTGAACTCCCGCCATGCCGTCAGGTGGTTGGCTCCGTGGCGGGCATAGTGCTCGAGGTGTTCGAAGCTTCTCCAATATTGGATGAGGGTAAGCCCGCGCCCCGAAAAATGATAGGTACCGTCCATGAAGCCGAGCTCCTCCTTGTTCCGGTATAACTCCTGCAGCATCGGGGACATGGCGTTCATGACCGGCAGCCACTTATGTACCGCCCACCATTTGTTAATTCGAAACCCGATGACGAATACAACGAAAGAACCGTCCATGTGGGCGGTATATCGACCTGGAATCACTTTGCTCATGCTTGCTCACTCCCCTTCCTTTATTTCGAGCAGACCTAGGTGCGTTTCGTAAAAGCAGCCGATTTCCGTGGAATTGTACAACTGGGCCGTCAGAAACGCCCCGTAAAAAACGGTGAAACAAATCTGTACGGCTTGCTCCAAGGTTAAGGCTTTATTCAGCCTGCCGGCTTGAGCTTCCTCCTTCATGAACCGCTTGAATAATGCATACATGTTGGGCGATTCGCTTCCCGCTTCCTCGTGCCCGGGAAAGAGCAGCGTTACTTCCGCCCGGCTGAGCTCCGGCATGCAGGGCTGCATGTTCTGCTCCGCGAGAAAAGAGATCAAACTCGGCATCATGCCCGGCCTTACTTGATGCTCCTTAGCGACCTCGGACAGCAGATGGCGGAATGCCTGAAACCCTTCCATCCCTTCCTGGCCGATCTCGATCATCCGCTCGGTCAGCCAAACCCGCATAAAATAAATCAGCAGATCCTCTTTGCGTTGATAAAACTTGAAAAAAGTGACCTTGGATATTTCAGCGCTCCTGCAGATGTCCTCCAGCATGACCTGGCTGAACATCCGATCCTTCATCAAGGATAATCCGGCTTCGTACAGCGCAATTTTGTTCTTGGCTTTTTTTAACTCCCTTAATGGGATATCCGGATGTTGCAATGGAACACACCACCTTTGATTAACTCTTATAAATAAATTAACACAAGTTAATTTATTTTGTCAAAGTAAAGTGCATCGTGCCCACGGTGCGTGGTCCGGGCTTGCTTGGTTGGCTGTCGATCATAGTGTGTTTATTGAGATTGGATACACGGGGGAATGACTTGGAAGGGAAAGCGCAGAAATGCCCCTCTTTTTCTGAATAGAGACATGGGGGAAAATGCGGTAACTGGTAACGGTACTTTGAGAAATATGCGGGATAAGGTACACAGAGAATAGGTTGGGACATGACCAGGATGACCCATACTACCGGAGTTTGTCTTTCAGGAGGGTAAAACAAAAAGGCAAGTTTCAGGCTACATTCCTGATCTCGCCTCTGATCATAATGGGTATGCAAAAAACGGTGATCCACTGTCAGACAAATTGATAACTAACTACTTAAAGGAGCATAGGCGGCAAAGGAAACTAGCGTTTGTTGGTCCAGACTCGGTTTTGGTGATTCTGCCGAGATTGAAGCTGCGGCGACGGCGGACAAGAACATCCGCCGAACGCCCAACGCCGTAGCAAATGGACATCAGATACGTTTTCCCCCAGATAAGAAGCCCCTGTATCATGCTAACGGACAGCAGATCCGTTATTTCCCAGATAAGAGGTCATTAAACGTTCTAACGGACACCAGATCCGTTACTTACTTCGCAAACGGCCAAAATAACGCCGTTTTCAGATAATAACGGATTCCCTGTCCGTTAATTTCGCTCAAACCTCTATTTTCTACGAAATAAGGTCCCCTGTGGTCCGCTAAACACCACGTGTACGCGGGGCAACTTCATGGAGGCATGGCAGAGCGGCAATTACCGTTGTTCCGCAAGGCCAGGCTTACCCGCCACTCGACAAAGCGGCATTGCCAGGCTTTGACCACTCAACACGCCCAAGCCGCATTGCCGGACTTTAGCCGCGCCACACGGCCGAGCCGCATTGCCGGACTTTGGACGCGCCACAAGACCAAGCGGCATTGCCAGACTTTCGCCGCCACACACGGCCAAGCGGCATTGTCAGGCTTTCGCCACACCACAAGACCAAGCGGCATTGCCGGACTTTAGCCGCGCCACACTGACAAGCACCCTGAAGGTACCGCTCATACACCTGTATAAGAATCCCCCTCACACCGCTATACAACTCAACTCACAGCACGTTTAACTCGTAAACTAGCGCTTAGGGTACCACGATCACTGGCCCGCCAATACAATCATCCCCTGGCTGCGGCATCCGCATAGAATATAATCGTGTAAAATTTCGTTGTTTCCTTGCCAGGATTGACGTACCGATGGGGCCGGTTAGCCGAGAAATGGACGGAGCTTCCGGCAGGCACGGTATAGCTTTCATCTTCGCGCCAAAGCTCAAGCTCTCCCTGATGCACAAAAATATACTCCTCCACGCCGTCATTATGAGCTTCGGACCCGTGGTCGCAGCCCGGATCCATGATGACCATATAAGACTCGAATTTGGTACGCAGGTTGTAGGAGAACAAGGGGTGCACCCGGTATGCGCCTTCCGCCTCGTGAAAAGGCTCCACGTCATCCGGAGCGACCACGGTCACTTCGGTTTCCGCCTCCTCGATGAGCGTGGTGAATGAAATGCCGAGGCCGCTGACGATGCGCCATAATACCGAGATCGTCGGGTTAGAATCCCCACGCTCGATCTGTCCCAGCATGGCTTTACTGACACCGGTCAACTCGGCTACGTTATCGAGGCTGAGGCCCCGTGATTTACGAATGGCTTGCAGATTTCTCCCTACCTTTTTATGAATGGGTTCCAAGTGTAACCATATCCTCCTTCTGAAACTAAGCCGTTAACTGATCTTGCTCTGATCAGCCCGCCGCTTCTCCATAAGCTTTGACACCATATCATCAGTCATATGGTTCAAATCATATTGTACATCAAATCCCCATTCTTCGCGTGCCGCAGTTGCGTCAATCGAGTCCGGCCATTCGCTTGCAATCGCTTGACGGACCGGATCCACGTCATAGTCGAGGCTGAAATCCGGAATATGCCGGCGGATGCTGGCCGCAATTCCCTCAGGATCGACGCTCATCGCCGTAACATTGAAAGCATTGCGATGCTTCAGCTTAGCCGGATCCGCTTCCATCAATGCAATGATGGCGGAGATCGCATCCGGCATGTACATCATATCAAGGTAGGTCCCTTTATCAATAAAAGAAGTATAGCTTCCGCTGCGGATCGCGGCCACATACATCTCAACCGCATAATCCGTCGTTCCCCCGCCCGGAGGCGCGGAATGGGAGATCAGTCCCGGAAAGCGCAATCCCCGGGTATCCACTCCGTATTTATGGTAATAGTAGTCGCACAACAGCTCCCCGGAGACCTTGCTGACTCCATACATGGTTAGCGGGCGCTGCAGCGTGTCTTGCGGCGTTGCGTTTTTTGGGGTGTCTGCCCCGAATGCCGCGATGGAGCTCGGCGTAAAGAACTGGCAGGACAAGGCCCGCGCCGTCTCCAGCGCACTTAACAAACCGCCCATGTTCAGATTCCAGGCCAGTGCCGGATTGGATTCTGCCTTGGCCGACAACAGAGCCGCTAGATGAATGATCGTATCTGCCCGAAACTCTTTTGCCGCTTCGTGAAATGCATGGTGATCGGTTACGTCCAGTGTTTTGAACGGTCCCGATAGGACCGTTTCATGATGGATTTGACGAATGTCCGTTGCAAGAACGGCTTCTTCGCCGTAATTCTGGCGCAATTTCGCCACCAGGTCTGAGCCGATCTGACCGAGTGCACCGGTTACCATAATTCGTCTCATAAGCTCGTGCCCCCTTATTAGATCAGACCCAGCTCGCGCCCGATGGTTTCATATGCGGAAAGTGCGCGATCCAGCATCTCCTTCGTATGCATGGCGGTTGGCATATTCCGAACTCTTCCCGTGCCTTTCGGCACCGTCGGGAACACGATCGATTTGGCATACACGCCTTCTTCGTACAGTCTCGTGCTGAATGTCTGGGTCGTTGCTTCATCTCCGATGATGCAAGGCGTAATCGGAGTTTCCGTGCGGCCGACGGAATAACCAAGGCGCTTAAGTCCTTCCTGCAGATAACGGGTGTTCTCCCATAGCTTCGTTTGCAGGTCTTTGCTGTTCTGCAGGATGTCGATAGCGGTAATGCAAGCCGCTACGGTACCTGGAGGCAGCGCTGTGGAGAACAGGAACGGCCGGCTGCGGACCTTGAGCCAATCCACCAGGTCCCGCGATCCGGCAACATAACCGCCGACAACGCCAACCGCCTTGGACAGGGTTCCGATCTGGATATCCACCCGATCCGACAGCCCGAAATGCTTCACGGTGCCTGCACCGCCGCCAAGCACGCCCGATCCATGCGCGTCATCCACGTAAGTGATCAGATCATAGGTCTCGGCGATCTCCACGATTTCGGGGAGTTTTGCAATGTCGCCATCCATCGAGAACACGCCATCGGTAATCACCATAATCTTGCCGTATAAACCGGACTCTCTCGCTTCTTTCGCTTTCAAACGCAAATCATCCATGTCCGAGTGGTTAAACCGAATGACTTTGGCTTTGGTCAACCGGCAGCCGTCAATAATGGACGCATGGTTCAGCTCATCCGACAAAATCGCATCCCCGGCACCCATCACCGCCGAGATCGCCGCCATATTGCAATTGAAACCGGACTGATACGTAAGTACCGCTTCCGTTCCCTTGAACTGCGCAAGCTTCTCCTCAAGCTCAACATGCAGCATTAGGGTTCCGTTAATGGAGCGAACGGCGCCGCTTCCGGTTCCGAAATCGGTCGTAGCTCGGATGGCTGCTTCTTTCAGTCGCTCATCATTTGCCAGTCCGAGATAGTTGTTGGAAGATAAATTCACGAATTCACGACCCTGAATGGTAATGAGCGGACCGTTCGGGCTTTCAAGAGGCTGGATGGTATTATAAAGCCCTTGCTGCTTGAGTTCCGTTAGATTATCCTGTAAGAAAGCGCTTAACGATTGACTGGACATATGAAATTCCTCCCGTGGATCCGAAGTATCTTAACGTACATATCATTTACCCTTCCATTGTATGCAAAAAGTCACACGCATGCAATATCCTGTACATAAATATGTTATATTAGATTTTCTAGCAAAAAAATCCCCTCAGCATTCGATAGGTAGTCTGCCTGTCAGCCTGCCTATATGAACGCTAAAGGGCGAATGAATGATGACGAGGTCCAAATTTCGTATGCGAAATCTTTAATGAATCTCAGCTTCTCCAACGACTGTTCTTCCGTTTGGGTGAGTAAGAAGGTATCCATCATGCTGTTGTTATAAATAACTCTAATAAACTATAGCCAGCTCCAGCTATTAGCCTATTGATCTATATCGAAAAAATCAGGTGGCAATCGCCTCATGCAGCGCCTCGACATAAGCTGCGGCAAGCTTGGACAGGGTTGCGTTTTTATGGCTGATCCATCCGACGTTGATCGTCTCATCGCAGGCGAGCGGAACCGGAATAATCTCGTTCCCGTTCAGGTCGGCGCTCAGCACCCCGGTCGAAATGGTATAACCGTTCAGACCAATCAGCAGATTGAACAAGGTTGCACGGTCATTGACCCGGATGCTTTTTTTATGAGACAGCGTGCTGAGAATTTCCTCCGAGAAGTGGAACGAATTGTATTCCCCCTGCTCGAAGGATAAATACGGATAATTCTGAAGCTCGTCAATGGTCACGATCGACTGCTTGGCCAGTGGATTTTTGATGCTGATAAAAATATGCGGCCTCGCCGTAAACAAGCTGGTAAACTGCAGTCCTGCATCCTTCAGCAACTTGTTGATCACCTTGGCATTGAATTCATTGAGGTAGAGAATGCCGATTTCGCTGCGCAGGGTTTTGACGTCCTGGATGATTTCGTAGGTCTTCGTCTCTCTCAGCGCCAATTCGTACTCATCCTGCCCGTATTCCTGGACCAGCTTCACGAAGGCATTGACCGCAAAGGCGTAGTGCTGCGTGGATACTGAAAAATGCTGCGGGGAAGGCTTTGCGTTCAAATAACGCCCCTCCAGAAGCTCAGCCTGCTCCACCACCTGCCGCGCATAGCCTAGAAACTCCGCGCCTTCCTTGGACAAGGATATGCCTTTGTTGGTCCGCTCGAATATCGTAATACGAAGCTCCTCTTCCAGATCCTTGATCGCGTTGGACAGGCTGGGCTGGGAAATAAATAATCGTTTGGCCGCCTCGTTCATGGAACCACGGTTGGCAACTTCGATGGCGTACTTTAATTGTTGTAAGGTCAATGTGATTCCCCCTTTTTTATACTATCAAGGATAACATTCGCACGTTAATTTTTACTGCTATCATGGCTCCAGGGAAGGATTACCGTAAATTCCGTCCCCTTGCCAAGCTCGCTTTGTACTTGGATGTATCCACCGTGAGCCGCTGCAATCTGCTTAGCAATCGAAAGCCCCAGACCGGAGCCTCCTGTCGACCTGCCTCTTCCGCTATCCACCCGGTAGAAACGGTCGAATACACGAGGAAGTGCATCAGCAGGTATTCCTGTGCCCGTGTCCGTTATGCCTATCGCAATCTGCCCGGACAGATCCCTCGCATCGATTCGAACCGAAATGCTTCCCCCTTCCGGCGTATGCCGCAGCGCATTGGTTAACAAGTTAAGTAATAGCTGCTTCAGCCGTTTCGGATCGACCTGGGCCCATGCTGAATCCCGATATTCAGACCTTAACGTAACCCCGCAAGCATCCGCCTCCGGCTGTAAGAGCTCCATGAGATTGACCAATAGCAAGTTCAGATCGGTCTTCTCTTTATGTAAGACTAACTCCCCCGCTTCTGCCGTATTCAGAAGATGAAGCTCATCCACCAAATGCACCAGACGCAGCACCTCGTCGTGAAGGGGAAGCAAAACTTCCGGCTTCACATCGGTTGGGGACTGCTGAATCAACTCCAGCTTGGATTGAACGATGGATAGCGGCGTCCTTAATTCATGCGCTATATCTTCGACAAGTCTTTTTCGGAGGTCCATGGCCTCTCGTAATTGGTGCGTCATGGAATTGAACGCCTCCCCAACCTGACCATACTCGTCCTTTCGCTTGATCGGCACTTCCGTTGTCAAGTCTCCATCGGCTACTTTTCGCATAACCGCGATCAGTTTATGGAGCGGATGAATGATTAGACCTGAAAGCCAATAACCCAAAATGACCACAGCGCATGCAACAAACAACGTCACCATAAGAGCTTTGAGCTTCATTTCGCCAAGCACATATTTGCTTAGCCCCTCGAGACCTTCGAGGCCACCCCCGCTTCCCTCGGGAACATACCGGGCAAACAGGCTTCCCAAGTAGCCTTGCGTTGTGCCGATATACGCGGCCGTTACAAGCATGACAAGGACGCCCATCGCCATGAATATTTTGCCGCGCACCGTCATCTCGGCTCACCGAATCGATATCCAAACCCATACACCGTTTGAATGTATTTCATATGGTCAGGATCAGGCTCAAGCTTCTTACGCAGTTTACTGACATGAGAGTCCAAGGTGCGTTCATAATTCATGAAATCATCGTCCATAGCTGCCTTCATAAGCTGCAATCGACTGAACACAACCCCCGGCCTGTTGGCCAGCGTCAGCAAGATCTTGAACTCGGTCGGGGTCAGCGGGATGAGCTCCCCGTTTCGCGTAACCTGGCATTGGGTTTCCGATATCAACAGATCCCCGCGCTGCAAGGGCGGCGCCTCAACCTGGATTGGAGCCGTTCGTCTGAGAACCGATCGAATGCGGGAAGTCAGTTCCCGCAAACTGAAGGGTTTGGTTATGTAGTCATCCGCACCAAGCTCCAGGCCAATAATTTTGTCCGTTTCCTCTGATTTCGCCGTTACCATGATGATTCCACAAGCACTGGATTGCCTCAGCTCCTTGCACACTTCGATTCCGCTCTTTCCAGGCAGCATCCAATCCAGCACCACAAGGGCGGGTTGCTCTCTTCGGGCGCACTCAAGCGCATCTTGACCATTGGTCACGGCAAGAACCCGGAACCCTTCGCCTTCTAAATAAAGCTTCATAGTTTCAAGCATCGCCACTTCGTCTTCCACAAGCAACAGCGTCATCTCCATTGCGAATAACCCTCTCACTTTTTAGAACCATTATAACCCGTTTCCAGCATAAGAAGTGATCCTACACAGAATGAAAAGATCATCTCCAACAGTTCTACACATTTGATCTGTACACTGAATGCAAAACCAATGTAAAGGGGCGTACACAATGGTGAGAAGCTGGCTAATGTTTGAATACGTACTAACGTTTCTAAATTTTTTTATATGGTGGATCGTCTATTACAGAGTAAAAAAAACATGCCTGCCGCAACCGAAGGAAGACCTGCTTAAGCATCTAAACATTCTTCGCTTCTGGTTGTGGCCCGCCATGATCATGACAGGGCTTAAATTCGCTGCGGGTGCGGTGCTGTGGAATGCCGATTGGGCGTTTGTCGAAGACAAGGTGTTCATCCAGTGGCCGCTTTATGCGATCTCGATTTCCGCCGTCTTTTTCTTCTCACTGCCCGTATTAACGAGTCGCAAATTAACAGTCCTTGATGATAAGTTAAACGACGGTTCAAGCGGGTACCTGAACAACCGCTTCCTTGTGGCACCTTTTTCGGCAGCGTTCTATGCAGCAGCATGCTCCTGCTTATACATGTTGTTTCTCTCGCAATCTCCACTCCGATTCAGGAGTTTTATAACCATCTGGATTGCATTCGGTATTCTGATGGGCATGGCGTGGGTTTCACGCAGAAAACAATTCAAGGAATTGCAGCATTCATTGAACATGGATCACCGTGTAACCTACAAGCAGAGACTTGTCCGATTCTCATGGAAGTGCCTGCTTGTCATTGCCATCACCTCCATAATGGTTTCCGCGGGCTTGATCTCGTCCCGGCTGCCGGACCGAATGAGCATGATGGACCATGGTCGTCATGACAGCAGCGGAAGCCCCGGGAACCATAGCCATCATGGAAGTCACGCGGAAGCATCGAGCATATCTGCAGAGAATATAGAATCGATCAGTGTAGCCAGCTTGCGCGGACCGCAGACCTCAACGCCTGACCGCAAATTCGAATTAAGCGCACAGAAAAAGCTGCTCACCATGCCCTCAGGCGAAACCGAAGAGGTATGGGCTTTTAATGGCCTCGTTCCCGGTCCGGAACTCCGTATTCAGGAAGGCGAGCTGGTCGAGGTTACCCTGGTCAATATCGATGTGGAGGATGGCGTTACGATCCATTGGCATGGGCTAAATGTTCCGAACGGAGAAGATGGCGTGGCAGGATTAACGCAGAATGCCGTCATGCCTGGAGAACAGCATATCTACCGGTTCATCGCGGAACAGACGGGCACATACTGGTATCATTCCCATCAGCAATCCTCGGTCCAGGTTGCCAAAGGGCTGTATGGCACGCTAGTCATCGAACCGGATGACGCTACCGTTTTGGAAGATGTCGATTTAACCGTGTTGGCTCATCCGAAAGGAACGAGCAATGGAACAACGATCACCTTAGGAGCCACGGGAAAGCTCCAGCGGCAGACCGTAATGCCGGGCAAAACCGTGAGGTTAAGAATAATCAATGCACATAACATGCCTAAAATGTTCTATTTGTCAGGAGCCTCCTTTAAAGTAACCTCCATTGACGGCGTGGATCTGAGCGGTCCCGAGTGGATACAAAATCAAAAGATGCTGCTGGCTGCCGGCGGACGCTACGATATTTCCTTTGCCATGTCGGATCATGCGGTATCGTTGACGCATACTGCCGATGCGATCAACGAACGGAGCGAAGCGATTGTTATGGCCGGCAATGATCGGGACCTGCCGCTTCCTGGCCGGGAGGGCCCGGTATTCAATCCGGCCAAATACGGCACGCCGTCCTCGGTTCCTTTTGACGCTGATACCGTCTATGACCGTAACTTTACGCTTGTTCTCGACAACCGCGTGGGCTTCTATAACGGCATGATGACCAATGTGCAGACCATCAACGGTTATGTCTTTCCGAATACGCCGTCTCTCATGGTTCGCGAAGGGGATATCGTAAAAATGAAGTTTGTGAATCGGGGCTTCATGGATCATCCGATGCATCTGCATGGTCACCATATTCTCGTATTGAAGCGTAATGGAGAACCTGTCGAAGGAAGTCCCTGGTGGACGGATACGCTGAATGTAGCGCCCGGCGAGACGTATGAAGCTGCATTTGAAGCCGACAACCCGGGGCTTTGGATGGATCACTGCCACAATTTGGACCATGCCGCGGCCGGGATGTCGATGCATCTCATGTATGAGGGGGTTTACACGCCTTTCGAAATCGGGAGTGCCACCGTAAATAGATACGAATAATTACAAAAAACAAGCGCCGATCACCAGTCTTTCCGAGCCAGCGGTAATCGAGCGCTTGTTTGCAATTGTAAGACTAGGCTAAGCCTCTAAATATTCACCTTATACCCTAAAGCCAGTTCATCCCCGGGAAGCCCCCGGATTCCCCAGTTGTGCTGCGGCGTTTCGAAAATCGTAATCTCCACATCCTGGGAAGAAACATGCAGCGTATGCTGAATCCGCTCGAACAGCAATCGAATCAGCTGTTTCTTAGCCTCCACCGTCCGGCCTTCAAATATGCTGATCTCGATCACCGTGTAACGATCCGTTCTCCCGTCAGGGAAGCGGAAATCCTCCCGACTCATGGGGAAGAAACGATGAAATTTCTTATCCGCCGGAAGTTCAAATGCGTCTACCACGCACGAATGTATCACTTCCGACAGCTGCTCCTTCACCGGGTTCAGCTGCTCCCGGACGCCGTAAATTTTGATCTGCGCCATGCTCTGCTCATCTCCTCTAAACTCATCTAAACTAAAGGCTATGTCACTTTGTCGTTATATTCGTTTCAGGCAGTAAATAATCCTTCCTGCCCCGTCCCTATTCCCCGGTCTGGAACTGCTTCTTCGCCCACTCGACATAGGACGGATGGCTTCGGATCAATTCTTCATGCGTACCGCTTCCCGTAATATGACCCTTCTCAAGCACAATAATCTGGTCCGCCTCGACGACGGTCGATAACCGATGGGCAATGACCACGGTCGTGCGTTCCACCATCAAATTGTTCAGCGCCTTCTGCACTTCGTGCTCCGAGTCGCTGTCCAGGCTTGCCGTCGCTTCATCCAGAAGCAGGATGTCCGGTTTCCGCAGCAAAGCCCTTGCAATCGCGACCCGTTGGCGCTGACCTCCGGATAACTGGATGCCCCGCTCGCCAACCTCCGTGTCGTACCCTCTCGGCAGAGCTTCGATAAACCCTTCCGCGTAGGCGAGCCTCGCTGCTTCCGCAATCTCCTCGTCGGAGACCGGCTCCTCCCGTCCATAAACGATATTGTCCCGAATCGTTCCGGTCATGAGCGGGCTGTCCTGGGACACATATCCGAGCTTTCGCCGCCAGGACTCCAGCGTATAATCGCGGATTGCTTCCGAGCCGAAGCAAATCTCCCCGCCGGATGGTGCATAGAACCGCTCGATCAAGGAGAATACCGTGGTTTTGCCGCTGCCGCTGGGCCCGACCAGGGCAGTGACCTTCTTGGCTGGAATGGAAAAGGACACATCGGACAGAATCGTTTCGCCTTCATGGTAAGCAAACGTAACCTCTTTGAATTCAACGTTCCGATGGCCTTCCGGTGCCGGTCGCACCGCACGATGATCGCTCTCCGGTTCGAATTCTAGGATAAGCCGCAATCTCTCGGTTGCCGCCATCACCTTCTGGAGCTGGGAGTAAAACGTGGCGAACTGGCTGAAAGGAAACATGATTTGGAACAGCAGCAGGATAAACGATACCAGCTCGCCGGCGCTGAGCGCACCGGAAGAAACGCGAACGCCGCCGTATCCGATGATGACCACGAGCAGAACGACCATGACCATCGACATCAACGGAATCAGAACCGAGTTAATCTTGGCTTCCTTCATGCCGAAACGGTACAGGCTGTCCATATCCTCATACCCGCTTTTCTCCTCCCTCCGCTCTGCATTGGAGGCTTTCACCAGCCTGATCTCGCCGATCACCTGGGTCAGCATGGCGGACAGCTGGGCCAGCTGTCCATACATGCTGATGGAGATTTTGTACATTTTACCGCCGATGGGCATCAAAATGCCGAACCCGACCGGAACGGCAATCAGGATGATGAGGGTCATCCGCCAATCCAGGTAAAACAGGATCGCAACGGCCCCCAGAACAGTCAGCAGATTCGAGCAAAAAGCGATCAGATGATCCGTGATCAGCGTCTTTACTTCATTCGTGTCGTTGGTCACACGGCTCATCGTCTCGGCCGAGCGATGCTTGTCGAAGAACGGAACCGGCAAGGCCAGCACCTTCGTCCAGAGCCGTTTCCGAATTTTGTTCACCGTCTGGTTCCCGACATAGGCAAGCATATAATACGAAAGTCCGCTGGCCACGGCTTCCAGCAGGAAGAGGACGGCCAGAAAGCCGACCATGCGAATATTAAACGCATCTGCGGCAAAATTATCGATGAGCTGGCCGGTGATGAGCGGGACGATAAGTCCCGTCACCGCCCCGACCAAACTTAATACGATCGCCAGAAAGAGCACCAGCTTCGGAATGCCCGAAGAACGCAGCAGCTTGATAAAATATCGAACCGTGGTTTTTGTTACCTTGCCTTTCTCATCTACGGTTTGCTCCATACAAACTTCCTCCCTTCTCGTTCAACCTGTCACATATAGATTTCTTTGATAAAGCGGCCGGTAAACGAGGCTACCACTGCAGCCACTTCTTCGGGTGTTCCTGTCGCCACCAGCGATCCGCCGGCTGCTCCCCCGCCAGGCCCGATATCGATGATCCAATCGGAATTCCAGATCAGGTCCAGATTGTGCTCAACCAAAATCACGGTGTTCCCCGCATCCACCAAACGGTTTAACAGGACGAGAAGCTGCCGGACATCTCCCGGGTGAAGCCCGGTCGAGGGTTCGTCCAGCAAATAGAGCGTGTGGTTTTTCGTTTTTTTACTCAGTTCCTTTGCTAATTTGATCCGCTGTCCCTCGCCGCCCGACAGGGTGCTCACCGATTGTCCCCACTTCAAATATCCAAGTCCGACATCGCAGAGCAGCCGGGTCAATTCCATGATCTTTGGCTTCACTTCCAGCAGGGCAAGACTTTCCTCAATCGTCATATCCAAAATATCGGAGATGGTGTAACCGTTAAAAGTCACGCGGAGAACCTCTTCCTTGAAGCGCTTGCCCTTGCAGTCCGGGCAGCGTACTTCCAGCTCCGGAAGAAAGTGCATATGCACGGACACGACGCCAAGGCCTTGGCATGTCTCACAGCGCCCGCCTTGCGTATTAAAGGAGAAGTGCTTGGCCGTCAATTGATTCTGTTTAGCTTCCGGCAAGCTGGCGTACCAGTTTCTGATATGAGTGTAAACATCCGTATAGGTAGCAATGTTAGAGCGCTGCATTCGGGATACCGGCGATTGGTCAACCTTGATCAGCTGTCCCACCGATTCCCAGCCCGTGATGGCTTTGCAGCCGATTGGAGTTGATTGATCGCTTCCGGATTCCGCCAGAAGATCAAATAAAAGCGTGGATTTACCGGATCCCGATACGCCTGTCACCGATATGAGACAGCCTAGCGGAAAAGAGGTCGTAATATGTTTCAGATTTCTCAGATGTGCATCCTCAATCGTCAGCAGGCTGCCGTTTCCGGTCCTGCGCCGACTCGGAGCCGTCAGCATCGTGGGATCCCGGAAATACGATCCGGTCACGGACTCGGGATTCCCTATCAATTCCTCCAGCGTTCCTTGACCGACGACCGTGCCGCCCATCGTTCCCGCACCCGGTCCGATATCAATGATATGATCGGCGGCCCGCATCACTTCTTCGTCATGCTCGATGACAAGCACCGTGTTGCCGAGATCCCTCAGTTGTTTCAGAACCTGGATAAGTCCCCTGGTATCTTTGGGATGCAGACCCGTCGTCGGTTCGTCCAAAATGTACAGCACGCCCGTGAGGCCGGAGCCCAGAATCGATGCGAGCCGCAGCCTCTGGGCTTCCCCGCCCGACATCGTGACGACCTGCCTCTCCATGGACATGTAACCCAGCCCGACATCCATGATGCGCTTTAGTCTCACGACGGAATCATAAATGAGCGGTTCCACGATCGTTAATTGGTCCGCCGTCAGCTTCTTCAGCAGCGCCTCCATCCAATTCAGCGCTTCCCCGATCGACCATGCGTTAACTTCGTTAATGGAGACGCCGTCAATCCGGACGCGGCGGCTGTCCTCCTTCAGCTTTGTTCCGTGGCAATCCGGACAGACATGCTCATGAAACAGGGACGCTTCTCCGGACTCGCTCCCCTTCTCCCGGTACCTTCTCCATATTCCTGTGACTACGCCCTCGTACTTGCCTTGTCCTACGGACTTCGGCGGCTTCACGTCAGGAAAATGCCGGCTGAACGGCTCGCTCTCCACGCCGTAATACAGGAGATCGCGCTGAACGTCGCCATAATCCCGAAGCGGCATAAACTCATCGAACACAAACCCGTAATATTTGGCTGCTGCTTTCAGAATGCTGATGTTATAATCGGTGAGAGCGCTGTACCATATTGCCACCCCGCCGTCTCTTAGGCTTAAGTCAAGCTGGAACACGGCATCCAGGTTCAGGCTGACCGTTTGACCGAGTCCGCTGCACGTTTCGCATGCGCCTTCCGGCTTGTTAAAGGAAAAATGCGACATCGTCAATTTGTCGAGGCCATGACCGCATCGCCTACAATGAACCGTCTCGTGGGAATCGCTGATCTCTTCCTCGTCAGAGGGACCGTGATAGGCTTCTCCGTCCACGCTCGGTATCACCCTGTCGCCGCAGGAAGGACAGCTTCGTTCCCCAAGCTTGGCAAACAGTATCCGGAGCAGCGTGTAGATATCCGTCACCGTTCCGATGGTGGATCTCGGGTTTCGGTTCGTAATGTGCTGACCCACGCTGATCGACGGGGAGAGCCCTTCAATCGAATCCACCTTCGGCTTGCTGACCGAGTCCGACACCATGCCCATGGATTCCATGTACTGCCGCTGACATTCCCGCTGCAGCGTATCCATGGCCAGCGTAGACTTGCCCGAGCCGGACGGACCTGTCATGACGACCAGTTTGTATTTTGGAATCTCAAGCGAAACATTTTTCAGATTGTTCTCCCTGGCACCGCGAATCTTAATCGTTCCTTCCATCTTCCCTACCTCCTAAAAGTTTTGCGGAGCATAGCTTCATTTAAGGCCCTCGCCATGAAACTCGTTTCGAAAGCGTACGCTTTCGTTTGGAAGCTTAGCTCCAATCCTTCATTTTACAAACCCATCTTACAACATTGATGCAAGTACAAAATTTCAAACCTGCAAAGGTTGCTCCATCACTGTTTATAACGGCGAAAGCCGTCACGGAGCTTTAAGGTTTATGTACAATGTTTGAAGCCCTGTTGGTTGTCTATGCACTGCAGTTGACTTTATAATAGGCTATAGATATCTACGTATGTGTTTTCAGAGGAGAGGTACCCATGCCGAAAAAAATCGCACCCGAATTTTATTTTATTGGCAACCATCCCGTGCTGGATTTCGTGAATACCAAGATCGCTGTCAGCGGTCAGCCGCTGGATTTGCTGGATACATTCGATTCTTTATTGGATTGGATGGTGAAGGCGAACCTGCTGTCGGAGGTGGAACGCAACCTGCGCAAAGCGGTGTATAACGGCAACGAAGAGGAAGCCCGGATCGTGGAGTCCGCCAGATTGCTCCGCGAACACCTCTTTCATCTGATTCAGCCGGGCAGTGCGAACGAGAGTTCAACGGAAGCAAGCCTGCAGTTCATTAACGGGCTGCTGAAGGAGCAAATCATGCGCACCGTGCTTGTGGCCGAAGGCAGCGCCTACAGCCGCAAAAGCCGGATGCTTTTTCGGAAGCCGCTCGACCTGCTGAGCCCGATCGCCGTATCCGCCGTTGATTTTTTAACGACCCATGACTTGAAGCTGGTGAAAAAATGCGAAAATCCGGCGTGCGTGCTTCGCTTTTACGACAATAGCAAAAACGGCACAAGGCGCTGGTGCAGCCCCAAAACATGCGGAAACCGCATGAAGGTCGCTGCCTATCTGGAGCGTCAGAAACAACAAACGAAGGAATCTTAGATAAACCGTCTAAGATTCCTTTTTTAATACCCAAAATAAAACTTTACAGGTTAATTTTCGGGATATATAATACCCTTAAGTTAGTTATGATGGTTAATAAAATGAAAAGAGGTGTTCTACAAACATAACGACCAGCCAAAAGGATCTAAATAGCAATCGCTTCATAAAAAAATCGCAGGTATTCAAGGAGGCGTTTATCCAATGGAACATAAAGTCCAGTATCATACGGCTCAAATCAACGGTTTGGACATTTTTTACCGTGAAGCAGGAGCTCACGGCTCGCCTGTCGTATTACTGCTGCATGGTTTTCCGACTTCCAGCCATATGTATCGTCATTTGATTCCGGCCCTTGCCGATCAGTATCATGTGATCGCACCTGATTATCCGGGATTTGGTTACAGCAGCGCGCCAGAACATGATCAGTTCCGGTACAGCTTTGACCATTTCAGTCAGCTCATCGAAGAATTGCTGGCACAATTAAATATCCGGACCTTCTACATGTACTTGATGGACTATGGTGCACCCGTCGGGTTCCGGATCGCGGCGCGACATCCCGAGCGAATCCGAGGCCTGATCATTCAGAACGGGAACGCCTACCATGAGGGACTCGAAGAATTCTGGAATCCCATTAAAGCATACTGGGAAGATCCCGCGAATCCGGATAAACGCGAGACCCTGCGCCGGCTAACCAGCATCGAGGCAACGAAGTGGCAGTATACGCATGGAGTCGCTGACGCCTCCCTCATCAGCCCGGACACCTATACCTTGGATCAAGCGCTGCTCGACCGTCCAGGCAATCAGGAAATTCAACTGGATTTGTTCCTGGATTACGGATCGAATCCTCCCTTGTATCCGGCTTGGCAGCAATATTTCCGCCATGCTCAGCCGCCAACCCTGATTGTGTGGGGGCAAGGCGACCACATCTTCCCTGAGAACGGCGCCCATCCGTATCTGCGTGATTTGCCTCATGCCGAGCTGCATCTCCTGAAGGGGGCCGGTCATTTTGCATTGGAATCCCATGGACCGGAAATCGTTCAATACATCCGGGCATTTTTGGAACGGCAATGATTCTGAGCATGATTCAAACCCAAGGTGACAAGCTATTTTTTCATCCGTCTTTTCACGGAAACGCACTTCATGATACAATCCCCCAATAAGTAAGGATTCAGGCAGATCCGAATGAGGTAGGGGGGGACATCATGGGCATCCGACCGATTGATATCGCCAAGAAACTGGGGATCACCACAAGTGCGCTCAAGCACTATGAGAAATGGGGAATCGTCCCTCCTGCCGAGCGTGCGCCGAACGGCTACCGGTTATATACCGAGGAGCATGCCGCTTATTTCGAGTGCATCCGCGCCATGTTCCCCGGTTTCGGCGTAGACGTGACGAAGCAAGTCATGAAGAAGCTGCAGGAAAGGGAGCTGGATGATGCGCTCTGGATCGTAAGCGAGGCCCAGGCCCGCCTCCAGCAGGATAAAATCCTTGCGGAGCGCACCATCCGCATTCTGGAAACGGAGCAGCTTGACGCAGTCGATGCCCGAGGCCGCAAGAAAGAGCTGACCATCGGGGAGGTTGCAGCCGAGATCGGCGTTCCCACCTCGGCCATCCGCCATTGGGAGAAGGAGGGCGTCCTTATCCTGCCGCGGGATCAGGATAACGGCTACCGGAAATTCGATGGTGCCCAAATCCGGCAGATTATGATCATTCGGATTCTCCGCTCAGCCAATTACCCGCTTGAAGTCATCAAGGACGTCCTGCAAGAGCTCGAGCATCATCAGGTTCATAACGCCAGACGGGTCCTCAAGGACACGCTGGTGTACCTCAACTACCTCAATCATAACCAAATACGCGGCGTGCACTACTTATATCAGTTGTGCCAAGTATTGAAGTTAATGTAATCGCTATCCATTCGCACATTGGTTTTTGCTGTATCAAAAAAACAAACCCGGAGCCTCATCCGGGTTTGTTTGTGTGTATGTGCCGCTTATGGATTAACCTTGATGGAACCGACCGAGGTCGTCAGGGATATTTTCGCTCCGCCGCCGTTGACGTCACTCTGTCCCCGGCTTGCTCCTGTAATCTGTCCCAGCTCGGTTTCGGTATCCAGCGTATATTTCATGGACGGCGCGAACGCAGCGGTGATGCTGCCTGCCGATGTGTTGGCCGTCAGCGAGCCGTCCGTGTCGATCTGCTTAAGATCCAGCTTGATGCTGCCCGCTCCGGATACGATCCTGGAGCTGCCCGTGATTTCCGTTTGGTTGAGCTGAATTTCCCCGGCTCCCAGCTGCAGCTCGAAAGCCCCCTTCAACTCGTTCACCCTTACCTTACCGACATCATTCTTGATGCGGATATTCTGCAGGGCTTCCGGTACCTCGATCACATAATCAATCATGAATCCGGAATCGCCGAACTGCTTCTGCGACCAGTCCCACAGGCTAATGCCGGAGTCGTCTCTAGGATGCGTCCTTAATTCCAGCATGCCATCCTGGAGCGTCAAGGAGGTAGCGGCCTGCTCCGTCACCTGGGTGCGAATGTTATCGTTCTTGAAAAAACTGTCGTTGAACCATACGGTTGTTTTCACGTTGACCTCGCTACCGGGTACCGCGATAAGCTCGATATTGCCTACGGCATGGTCGATGACCAGTCCCTCGGCCGTGCCGGCTTCCTGAGCCGTCGTCCATTCGAACTCCTTCCCTTCCCGTTTTACTTGATCGCTGATGGCTATCGCCGATTCGCCGGCTAGGTTCCCGATTTGCGCTAATTTATCAAGCTCCCGGTTTACCGATTCATCTGCATTTAGGGCAGCATCGCATCCGACCAGCACGGCAAATATCAACAGCGACGAAATTTTCACGGCCATCATGCTCTGTTTTCTCTTCAAATCCTCCACGTCCATTCCTGTTTATGTATATGTCCATTATATCGTGGAGGGAAAAGTTCACACGCTGCCGCGGACCAGTTTCTTCCTGGACCTTAGTCTGGGACACCCCCTCCGTCTTTTGTATGATGCACGTACGAATCATTCCTCCAATCGCTGTTGCCCGGGAGTTCCCGCAGTATAAGATCTACTCTTGGAACATCCCTTTTCTCTAAAATCATGCGAGGATCTCATGGCTGGCCTATCCGCAGCACGACCTTTCCCCGCACATGGCCGGATTCCACGGCACGATGCGCTTCCGCCGCTTCGCTCAGCGAGAACGTCTGCGACACATGGATTTTCAGCTTCCCTTGATCATACATTTGGACCAGTTCCGCTAATCGATCCTTGGAGCGCTGGCTGCGGATGGGGCGCACCCCCAATTCTTCCACCAGATCGAAGGCCACGATCGTTCCGATGCGGCTCCGGTCGCCGACAAGCTCCACCGAGGCCCGCAGCGCCTCTTCGCCGGCGGCATCAAGCGCGGCTGTCACTCCCTCGGTTGCGCAAGCCTTGACCCGGTCTACAAGGCCTGGTCCATAAACAACGGGAACGGCGCCCAGCGAACGAAGATAATCATGATTTCGCTCGCTTGCGGTCCCGATGACCCGCGCTCCCCAGGCTCGAGCGATCTGGACGGCAAAAGAGCCGACTCCTCCCGCTGCCGCATGAATCAAAACCGTATCCCTATGGCCAATCCCTAGCACCGCAAGTGCCGTATGGGCGGTTTGCCCCGATGCGGTCAAGGCACCCGCTTCCTCCCATGGCATCGAATCGGGTTTCCGTACAGCTTGGTCTGCGCTGACCACGACATATTCAGCGTAACAAGCGAGCAATGACCAGCCAATGACGTCATCCCCCATTTTAAAATCCGTCACTCCCTCCCCTACCTGATCAACCGTTCCGGCGAATTCGTTACCGAGGATTTGCGGCATCCGCAATGTCACACCGGGCGGCGCCCAGCCGCTCCCCCTGATTCCGCAGTCGGCCGGCTGCACGCCTGCCGCCTTGATGTTAACTCTTATCTGGCCGTTGCCGGCCTGAGGATCGTCGAAGTCCATAACGCGCAAAACTTCCGGCGGTCCAATCGTACTGAACGCAGCTGCTTTCATATCGATCATCCTTTCCTGCATCGCTTGATCTTGTATCTGAGACCATTCTATAATCATCGATAGATAATAAAAAATACAAAATAGTCTATGTATATATATACTGGAGTATATAAGCAGGGACGGTGAACCGTAATGGAAATGTTGCAGCTGAAGTATTTTGTTACCGTAGCAAGGCTTGAACATATGACCAAAGCCGCAGAGGAGCTCCATATTGCTCAGCCTGCGCTCAGCAAAACCATCTCCAGACTCGAAGAGAATCTCGGGGTTCCGTTATTTGAACGCCAAGGCCGGCAAATCCGTCTCAATCCGTACGGCAGAGCATTTTTGGCGAAAGCCAAAGCTGCCCTGCAGCTGCTGGAAGAGGGACGGCGGGAAGTGGAAGATCTTGCGGGGCTGGAGCATGGGCGCATTCATTTGGCCTTATCCAACATGGAGCAGCTCCGCGAGCCTTTACGCTTGTTTCTGCGCGAGCATCCGAAGATCAACTTTCACATTATCCAGTCCTCGATGGAGGATATGGTTCAGACGATTGAACATAATGAAGTGGATTTCTTTCTGACTTCCATGCCCGTTCGGCATCCGGATATACGCAGCTTGCCTTTGCACGTGGAAGAGGTGTTCTTGGCCGTTCCCCCCACCCACCGCTTAGCCGGAAACAATCGCATCCGCTTAATTGAGGCTGCCGGAGAAGCCTTTGTGGGTTATAAAGAAGGCCATCCGTATCAGAAGATGAATAACGAGTTTTGCAAGCAAGCCGGTTTTCAACCGAAGGTCGTCTGCGAGGTGGAAGACCCTAGGACCATCGCTGATCTGGTCCGTTCGGGGTTTGGCGTGGCTTTAATCGGGGAATGCAGAAGCAGCGAGGAATTAAAGCTGACGAAGCTCAGCATTCAAGAACCTCTCGCACGCCGGGTATTTCAAATCGCATGGCTGGAATCCAGATACTTGTCCAAGGCCGCGATTTCCTTCCGCGATTACCTCGTTGAATATTACGCGGATCACGGTAATTGAGACATAACCACCACGTCGTAAACGACGTGGATTTTTTATGTTATCGAAATTCCAAACCCTGCAGCGCCGTTTCATTCTCGGGCTATTCTCACTTGGGCACGCGTCTGTCCGTGGACCTTGGTAGAACAAGACTACAATGATCTTTCCCTGCTTTGATATTTCGAGGGTTGACAATATTTGGGGAATGATTATACTTTTGAGTAAACACTCAGTTTTTTCGAATTCATCGCTCATGACTATTTAGCATCCATGGAAACCGGTAGCTCCGCAAGGAAGCTTTGCCTATTTCATTTCAAAGGAGAAAGACATCTGCCTATGCCAACAACAACCCGTCGAAATGCCAAGAAGGAACGGATATTGAACGCCGCTCTGAAGCTGTTCTCCCAGCAGGGATTCCATGCAACGACAACCAAAGAGATTGCGGCCGAAAGCGGCGTGGCCGAAGGACTGATCTTCTACCACTTTGGTGATAAACGGAAGCTGCTGCTCTTTCTTGTGAACAATTTTTCCTTTGCTGCGCAGCTTCAAGAGGATGCCGGGGAACTGTCGAAGCTTCCTGCGGACGAGGCCCTGTTTCAATACGGCATGGCATATCTCCAATTCCTCAGGACGAACATGGATTATCTGATGCTCATTTGGTCACCTGAACTCATAAGGGATGCCGAGGTATCAAAAGAGGTATCGCGGCTGATCGGAGGTTTTGGGGCAGCAGGCAGCAGCATGCTCAGACAGACAGCGGGACCCGATCATCAACCGGAACACACGGTTCAGGTTGCCATGATGATGATGACCTCCTCCATCCTGGTCTATTGCATGCTCCATTCCCGTTTCGGAGAGGAAGCGCTCCCGCTCGGGGACGAATCCTATATTCGCGAGCTCGTCCGGCTGCTGCTGCATGGGATGGGCGAAGAATCCGGATCATAACGTTTTTCTAGGTGAAGAGCGAAGTACAAAAAGCTGATGGCCGTATATAGCATGCCGCATCGGCTTCTTTTATCCTCTGAAATTGAGTATTTACTCAGTTTCTATTCTTTAGGCATCGCTAATATGGTTAGATTGAAGGGAGAAATGAGGATTATGCTGTCATTCATGCCGGATTGGAATTTCGTCATGTTGTTGTGGCTGCTGCCGGTTGTATTTTTCATTCACGACGGGGAAGAGATTGCCACGATGGAATGGTGGCTCAGGAAGAACAAGAACAGCCCCTGGATCACGAAATTTTCGCCAGTATCCATTCCGTGGGATAAGAACATCACCCTGCAATTCTCCTTTGCCGTACTGCTGATTGGCATCGTTCTCACCTGCGTAACGTTTCTAACGGCGCATACCTTCCATATCGGCAGCCCGTCTAACGCCCTGTTCGCGGGCTTCGTTACGGTGTTCCTGCTGGACGGCGTGAAACATGTTGGCGCCTCAATCGCGCTGAAGGCATACACCCCTGGCGTCATTACAGCTGCGGTCCTTGAAATTCCATACGGACTTTATGCGCTTAACCGCCTGCTGTCCACTGGAATCGTTGATGCCACGGCATTCGTAATGGGA
Organism: Paenibacillus sp. HGF5; assembly: GCF_000204455.1. Classification (NCBI taxonomy): domain Bacteria; kingdom Bacillati; phylum Bacillota; class Bacilli; order Caryophanales; family Paenibacillaceae; genus Paenibacillus; species Paenibacillus sp. HGF5. Next base: position 49,310 of record NZ_AEXS01000130.1, read on the forward strand.
ACTTTGATCTCCATGCCGCTCATTCTGTTTCTGGTCTGGTTCGGTTTAACGCTTGGGAAACGGATCGCGCCGCACCGCATAAATACGTAGGCTCCGATAACGTGCATTACAGCGCTTTCAAAAGTCAACACTCTTTTCGATTAAACGTGAGATATGTCATTGCGAATCTCTCCCTGGACGACTTCGTTTTCCTCAACATATTAGCCAAGCGCCGGCTCATAAGCTTAATGGATGGCAGTTAAACCGGATACGTTACGTACAAACCATATGGAGGGAGATACCGATGATGGAGGATCAGAACCAGAAACGAGAAAATGCCGGCCGTATACCCCAGCCGATTCGCAGCGACGGTGCAGGCGGGCCGGACTATGGTCCGCGGGATGTGATGAGGGATATCGAGAATCCCGACATGCTAGTACCTCCGGTCACGGATGCGGGCTTGATGCCGAATCTGAAAATGTCGTTCTCCGACACGCATATGCAGCTGAATCATGGCGGCTGGTCGCGGGAAATTACGGTACGGGACCTGCCGATTGCGACCACGCTGGCCGGCGTGAACATGAGCCTGACGCCCGGCGGAGTTCGGGAGCTGCATTGGCATCAGCAGGCGGAGTGGTCCTATATGATATGGGGCAGCGCCAGGATTACGGCCATGGATGCAAGCGGCAGGAATTTTATAGCGGATGTGGGACCGGGCGACCTTTGGTATTTTCCGGCCGGCCTCCCCCACTCGATCCAAGGACTCGAGGAAGGCTGTGAATTTCTGCTGGTCTTTGACGACGGCCACTTCTCGGACCTGAACACCTTATCGATCTCCGACTGGTTTGCCCACACGCCTAAGGACGTGTTGTCCGCCAACTTCGGCGTGCCGGAGAACGCGTTTGCCCATATCCCGAAGGAGCAGGTTTATATTTTTCAAGACCAGGTACCGGGTTCGCTTGCCAGCCAGGAGGTGCAATCTCCCTACGGAACGGTGCCGCTCAGCTTCAAGCACCGGCTGTTGGCGCAGGAACCGATCATAACCCCTGGCGGAAGCGTAAGGATCGTGGATTCCCGCAATTTCCCGATCTCCAAAACCGTTGCAGCCGCGCTGGTCGAGATCAAGCCTGGCGCCATGCGGGAGCTCCATTGGCATCCGAATCAGGACGAATGGCAGTATTACTTGACCGGGCAGGGAAGAATGACCGTATTCGCCGGCAATGGAGCAGCTCGGACCTTCGATTACAGAGCCGGCGACGTCGGTTACGTGCCCTTTGCCTTCGGTCACTACATACAGAATACTGGCACGGAATCCTTATGGTTTCTGGAAATGTTCAGAAGCGACCGGTTCGAGGATATATCCTTGAATCAATGGATGGCCTTGACGCCTCGGGACCTGGTCCGGGATAACCTGAACGTCGGAAACGAAGTCACCGATGCTTTGCGCAAGGAGAAGTGGCCTGTCGTAAAGTATCCGGGATATTCGTATTATCCGCGATAACGTTCCATCCCTCTTCTTTGTCTCAGACATTGCCCGCGTTATCGAAAGGCCTTGCAGACCTGCCTAAGGGCTTGATTCCGAGGCAGTCTGCATGTGCTGTCATGCTGAGATTGACTTTTCCTTCCTTCTGCCATATAGTTCATTAATGAAACTATTTCATACGTGAACTGTTTGAGAGGAGAACTATCATTGAACGACAAAGCAAGGCAGTGGATCGACCGTTATGTCGATGTCTACCTGCTGGTATCGCGGCGGATCAATGCCCAGATCCGGGAGCAGCTCGGCGAAGACCTCACCAGCGACCAGTTTCAGGTTGTCCGCTTGATCAACGGCATGAATCGCTGTACTTCGTCCTATCTCGCGGAAGCTCTCGCGGTCGGCAAAAGCTCGGTTACGGCCATCGTCAACCGTCTCGTGGATGCCGGCATTATCGACAGGACCCGGGACGAAGCGGATCGCAGGCTGGTGTATCTGACTTTAACGGAGTACGGACATACGATTTTTGAATCGGCCCAGGAGCAGATAAGGGAGATCATCTCCCCTTACCTGCAGCATTTTGAAGAAAAAGATATCGAAATGTTTATCTCGATGTTCGAGAAACTGGGGCAATTGATGTTTGAATCAGGGGGGAGAAAGAATTGAGAGCTATACTGAAAGCAAGATGGGCCATCATCGTGCTGTGGCTGGTGGCCGCCGTCGCGCTGTTTATGTTCGCGCCTTCCATGGCGGACCTGGTGCGGGAGAAGGGCCAGCTATCCGTGCCGGATGGATATAGCTCTTCGCGCGCGGCTGAAATTCTGAAGGAAGCCTCCGGGGGCGAGGGCGGGGAAACCCTGAACCAGGTTGCACTTGTCTTCAACAAACCCGACGGGTTAAGCGAAGCGGATAAAGAAAGCATCCGGCTGGGCGTTCAAGCTTTAAACGACAATAAAGACAGCCTTCACATCGATTCCATAAATGAACCGTTCACGCAGACGGAGCTGGAAGACACGCTCATTGCCAAAGACGGCAAGACCATCATGGTCGCGCTTCAGGTCAGCGGGGGCGAGGAAGCCGTGAAAGAGCTGCCCGGGAAGGTCGATCAGGTGCTCGAAGGCGTTCAAGCCGACCATTACCTGACCAGCGAAGGTCTCATCAACGAAGATACCATCGTCAGCTCCGAGGAAGGCCTGAAGAAAACGGAATATATTACGGTCATCTTTATTCTGTTGATCCTGTTCGTTGTATTCCGTTCCTTCGTGGCACCGTTCGTGCCGCTGTTGACCGTAGGACTCAGTTATCTCGTGTCCCAGTCGGTTGTGTCCTTTCTCGTGGACCAGTTCAACTTCCCGATATCCACCTTCACCCAGATCTTTATGGTGGCCGTCATGTTCGGGATCGGAACCGACTACTGCATCCTACTGATCAGCCGGTTTAAGGAAGAACTCACCACATCCGAAGATACCCAATCGGCCATTATCGAAACTTATCGGAAAGCCGGCGGCACCGTGCTTTATTCCGGGCTTGCCGTATTCGTCGGCTTTGCAGCCATAGGTTTATCCAAGTTCATTCTGTATAAATCCGCGGTTGCGGTTGCGATCGGCATCGCGGTTATGCTTCTTGCGTTAGTCACGGTCGTGCCGTTCTTCATGGCGGTCCTCGGGAAGAAACTCTTCTGGCCGTCACGCGGCAAGCTGGAACACAGCGAAAATAAACTATGGGGAGCGGCCGGTTCCTTCTCCCTCAAGCGTCCTTGGGCCGCCATGCTCGTCGTGGCCGTCATCGTCGGGCCCTTCCTCGCTACGTACAGCGGCAAGCTGTCGTTTAACAGCCTGGAGGAAATCGGCCCGAGTTATGATTCGGTCAAGGGCTTTAATATCATTTCCGACAGCTTCGGTCCCGGGCAGTCGCTGCCTTCCACCATCGTGATCAAGAACGATGACCGGATGGATACGCCGGAGTACATGGGACTCGCGGAAAAAATCAGCCGGGAAGTGGAAAAGGTTGAAGGCGTTTCGAGCGTTCGCGGACTTTCGCGTCCAACCGGCGAGCAAATCAACGATTTCCTCATTCCGACTCAAGTCAAAACGTTAAACGAAGGATTGGGAGAGTCCAAAGACGGGCTGACCCAAATTCAGAACGGACTTTCCGAAGCAGGCAAGCAGCTCAGCGAGAATGCGCCGAAGCTGAATGAGGCTGCTGCGGGAGCGCAAGAGCTGACGAAGGGAACGGCCGACCTGAAGGACGGCATCACCGAGCTTGGTCAGGGTCTCAGCGCCATTCAAAAAGGGATTCAAAGCGGAAGCGCCGGTGCCGGTGAACTCAAAGCCGGACTCGCCAAGGCAGCGCAAAGCGCGAAAGAGTTGGCCGCTGCCCACGACCAGCTTCTACAAGGCTACAAGCAGCTCGACACCGGATTAGCGGCCCTAAACGGAGGCGTTGCCGGAATCCAGGAACAGCTGGGCGGCGTTGCCGCGGCTCTGAAAGGACTTGAAGGCTCCTTCACGGGATTGGAGAGCAGCCATCCAGAACTCGTTCAGGATATCGATTATCAAACGATTAAAGGCACCGTTACCCAAACGGCAGCAGGCACGGCAGAGCTGGCCGCGGGGTTGGGACAGATCTCCGAGCAGCTTAAGGGCGCATCGGCAGGCTTATCGGAAGCCAACGCCGGCTACGCCAAGGCAGCCGCAGGGCAAACGGCGCTTGCCGACGGTCTTCAGCAGCTTGTGTCCGGGATCGCAGAGCTTCAATCCGGCCTCTCGCTAGCCGCTAACGGGCAGGGCCAAATCGTAAGCCAGATCCCTTCCATTACGGGCGGACTGGACCAGCTGCAGGGCGGCCAGAAGCAGCTTGCCGACGGGTTCGGCGATCTTACCGGACAGATCGGAGAGCTGACGGAAGGACTGAATTCCAGCGCCGACGGGCTGAAACAAATTTCGGACGGACTGCATTCCGCTCAGGATTACCTGCAGCAAATTCAGGACGTTCAGGATGAGGATCTCAGCGGATTCTTCATCCCGCAGGAAGCCCTGGAGAACGAAGAATTCCAGACGGTATTCGATACCTACTTGTCCGATGACCGCAAAGTGATGACGCTGGATGTGGTTCTGTCAACCAATCCGTACAGCGAAGAAGCGCTGGGCAGCGTCGAACAGATTCAGGCAGCCGTCGACCGTGCAGTAAAAGACACGAAGCTGGAGAACGCCGAGGTTGCCATCAACGGCATTACCAGCACCAACAACGATTTGCAGAGCATCTCGAATGAAGATTACACGCGTACCGTGATTCTCATGCTGAGCGGAATCTTCATTATCCTGGTCGTGCTGCTGCGATCCATCGTGATGCCGATCTACCTGATTATTTCGCTGGTCATCACGTACTTTACCGCCGTCGGCGTTACAGAGATGATTTTCGTCCACGGCTTCGGATATTCCGGCATTACTTGGGCCACGCCGTTCTTCAGCTTTGTCATGCTGATCGCGCTAGGGGTGGATTACAGCATCTTCCTGATGGCACGCTTCAACGAGAACAAAACTTGGAACGTTCAGGATGCCATTCTCCATGCCATGCGCAACATGGGCACGGTCATTCTGTCCGCGGTGGTCATTCTTGGCGGCACCTTTGCGGCCATGTATCCATCCGGCGTATTGTCCATGATGCAGATCGCCACGGTCGTCTTGGTTGGACTTGTGCTTTATGCACTCCTGTTCCTGCCATTCTTCGTGCCGGTGATGGTTCGCATCTTCGGCCGGGCCAACTGGTGGCCGTTCAGCCCTAAGGAACAGGGCGACGCTTCCAGAACGGGACATGATCTGAAGATGTAATTAACAATTTGAATACGATAAAAAGGGCTGCACCCGCGTTAGGCATACGGGGGATGCAGCCCTTTTGTCGTTTCCTCCCAAACATCGGAATCTTCATACTACTCTCCCGTAAGGGCAGGGCTATCGCATTCAGAGCATGGTACGGGCCGTTATGTCCTCTACTGCACAATTCCGATATAAAACCCGTCATATCCCTTGCTTCCAACCGTTTGAATGGCCGTGCCGGCAATCGAGGAGTCTGCCGACAGCAGATCCATGAATTTTCGGATGCCATGCACCCGAGGGTCTGTGCTGTGATAATCGATGACTTCTCCGTTCCGGATGACATTATCGCTAATGATGACGGTGCCAGCCTTGGAGAACTGCAAGGCCCATTTCAAATAATTCGGATTGTTTGGTTTATCGGCATCGATGAAGATCAGATCGAACGGCTCCGCCTTTTCCTTAGCCAGCTGCTCCAGCTGCGCCAATGCATCGCCTACGCGGATGCTGACCCTATCCTCCAGTCCAGCCAACGCTACGTTGGATTTGGCAACCTTCGCATGATGCGGATCGAGCTCCAATGAAATCAGCCGCCCTTCTGCCCCGATCGCCCTAGCCATCCAAATCGTGCTGTAACCGCCAAGCGTACCGATCTCCAAGATTCGTTTCGCTCCCTTGATCTGAACGATCACGTTCAGCAGCTTGCCCTGAGCGGGAGATACATCGATCTCAGGCAAGCCTGCCTCCCGGTTTGCGGCCAATACCTTCTCCAGCACCTCGTCATAAGGAATCAAATGTTCCGTCACATAATCGTCCACTTTGCCCCAAGTCGCAGCATCATTCGCATTCGCTTTCATGCCTGTTTCCTCCCTTAAACTTCAAATTGGATTTTACACATTCATTGTATGTGATTTAATATTATAAAAATAATATATAATTAAGTAGGTTATATAAATAAAATATATAAATTAGACAGGAGTGCGGCTCCATATGAATTTACATGCCTTACGGCTGTTTCACGTCATTGCCACAACGGGCAGCGTCACCCGGGCTGCCGAATTATTAAATATAAGCCAGCCGGCCATAACGGCACAGGTTAAGAAATTCGAGAAGGAGCTTTCCCTTACCCTGTTCAAGCCGCAGGGCAGAGGCATCGGATTGACGCAGGCTGGCGCCGAGCTGCTCCCGCTTGCCAAAAGGCTCTTCTCGGTGGAGCAGCAGATCGAACAATTCTGCCGGGATTACCGCAGCGGTTCGAGGGGGCATATCCGACTGGCTGCAACCTACCTCCCCTCCCATTTTCTTCTGCCGGCCTGGCTTGCAAAATACAAGCAGCGGTACGAAGACGTCGAAATGAGCATTACCACCACGAATTCCAGCGATGCGCTTAAGCAGCTGCTGAACATGGACGTGGATCTTGCGATATACGGCGGCCTCCCTGAGGAATCGCCGGATACGATACAGACCGAGGAGCTGTTCCGGGATGAGCTGTGGTTTGTCGTCTCCCCCGACCACCGTTATGCCAATCAGCATATCTCCCTGGATGAAATGATGAGAGAGCCTTTTGTCATGCGGGAGGAAGGAAGCTCGACGCGGGAACGGTTATTTGCCTTATGCCGCACCCACAGCTCCCCTTCGCCCCGTATCACGCTGCAATTCAACGGCCTGCATGAAGCGATCACGGCCGTCATTGCCGGATACGGGGCCAACTTCGTGTCTTCGCTCGTGGTGCGGGAATACGTGGAGCGCGGTGAGCTCAGCCAGGTATACGTCGATGGCATCGAGCTGCAAAATATCATTGCGGTCTGCACCCGCAAGCATGAAGCGTTATCCGCTGCCGCCATGAATTTCGTGGAGATGATCCGGGAACGGCCATAAGATAACCGTATGTCGTTTGGCAAGATGAAGCTGCACTTTTTGGAGCTTGCCTGCATTCTTCCTTGGAGCCTTGTCAGAGAAAACAACCCGTATGCTGCTTGGTCAAGACCCCATTTAGTAGACATTAAAAAAAACACCTAGGCTGCAAACTGGCGTCGGTACTCTACCGGCGTCAGTTTCTTTAGTTTCCGCTGTGGTCGCTCTCGGTTATAAAACCTTATGTATTTCTCAATTC
>NZ_AEXS01000129.1:0-97072 GCF_000204455.1 Paenibacillus sp. HGF5
TCTTGGACGTCGCGGTTCCGTCGTCTTTTTCGTCGGGACAAAAAAACTGGCAGCAAACAAAACGCCGCCGGTAACAGCCATAACCCAGCTTACCGTTCGATTCTGAAATATGCCTGTTACGCTCTGAAGAACAGCATCCAAACCGAGCATCAGTGCGGCACCAACCAAGAAATAAAAGCCTGCCACCGTGAACAAATAGACCAATAATCGGGTGATCAACCGATCCCGCTCCGTCAACAGCAAATAGACCGTTACGCCGAGCGTGGCGGGGCTCAAGGTATCCAGGAGCGACAACGCACCTACGGAGAGCAGCAGTTCCGTTGTCATGATGTCTCCCCCTCTTCGTCTAGTTTTTCTTCCACTCCTCTAGCATAGATATTAAATGCCAGCTCCATAAACTGAAGAAGCTCTTCCTCAATGGGGTACAAGCCCATCTGCTCGGACTGCGAAGGAGATTTGCGAATCTCCCACAATTTATCCACGAAGGGGTCTTCGCCTTCAAAATGCTCCCGGCGTTTTTCATCCATGCGTCTGATGATCCTCTGTACTTCAGGAGAACCGGGTCCGTTCTCCATACGCTTTTTAAGCTGTCCCAGCAGAGCGATCCATTCTAGCGAATCCGGATCTGTGCTGTTCATATTCGGGAGGAGGTCCAGCAGCTCTTCTTCGCGCCTCTCAAACATTTGTTGTCGGAACGCATGCTTTAATGAGGGGTCTCTTCCTGAGAGATGGATCAGCTTCTGAATCACATCCCAGCTTGTCTCCCCTTCCACGGCAATGCTATGCAGGACGGCGCGGAGCGCGGATTCCATTTGGTTCAGCTTGTTTTGTTCATTCTTCACGAAGTCCAACTGATTCATCAAACTGGATGACCAGTTCCATTCCGGGTTCGAAATCATATCCGAAATTTCCTGCAAGCTGAAGCCCAGCTTTTTCAGAAACTGAATTTGCTGCAGCTTCTTTAGCTCCTCCTCGCTGTATATCCGGTGTTTACCAGGAGTCTTGGCTGCCGGAATCAGCAGGCCGATCTGATCATAATAGCGAAGCGTTCTTACCGTAATGCCCGTCTGTTTGGACAATTCTTGAATGGGAATCGATTTCATCACCTGCTTTCTTAAGTTCTCCGGTAACTCCACTATACAAGATGACGCAACGTCACTTTCAAGTCATTTTCGAAGAAAATCATGTCCATGCACATATAAAACAAAAAAAAGCCCCGGCTTTCGGGCTTTTTCCATACCATGCTGGTTTCATTTCAAGCTGAGGATTTTCGTTCGCGTTATCCCGACCAGATAGAGGACGATGGGAATCACGATCAAGTGGAGGAGCGCATAGCTTGACCACACGTTCTGAATGATATCGGCGACATAAACGGTGTTGATGTATGTATTCCAGGCCACGACGACAAACAGCACGGACAACGGATAAATTAACGAATTCTGGTCCTTCAGACCGAACACGGTTTTCATGCCTTGAAGAATCGAAAGATACAGCAGAGAAATCTTGATAAAAAAAGTCAGGATCCACAGCGTAATCAATATGCCTTCGACACGTTGAAAGAAATTTCCTAAATTAATCGTCTTCGCAAGTGCATATGCCGGAAACGTGCTGTTCTCCGTCTGTTCAATCCCCAAAATCAGCACGCTGAGCAGGACGGCAATGCTAAGGACGAGCCCGCCTGAAGCGGCTCCCCGCATCAATGCCCTCTCCCCTTCCTTCTCTCCTTTGACCAAGGGCAGGAATACCATTAACACAATCAGCTCCTGGAACATGGAAGAATGGAATCCGGCCTTAGCCACGGGCATCCAGCCTTCCTCCAGCATCGGCTTGATATGGTTCCAATCGATCTGGGGTATAAGCGAGAGGACAAGGACCATAAACAGAAATACGATCCACGGAAACATCAATTCACCGACGCGGGCCAACAGAATGATGCCCATTCTGGCGCACATGACGGCCGCTATTAAGAACAAGATTTGAATGGCCTCGATCGGGGTCTCCGGCATCATTTCACTGCTCAGAAAAAAGCCCAGGTTGCCAAGTAAAGTACCTGTAAGAATCAAAAAATAAAACAAATAGATCAGCGAGAAGAGTTTGCCCAGCAGCTTCCCTAGCACCTTTTCGTGTATCTCGAAGATCGATTGGCCGGGATAGAGACGCGCAATGGCTATATACAGCACGACCATGAGGAGGTTAATGAGCAAACTGAAGAGAGAGGCCATCCACGCATCTTCCCGGGCGGTATGCGCTAATCCGGAAGGCGTAACCAGAATCGAGGTACCGATGGTCAAACCGAAGGCCAGTATATAAAATTGCCGTGGTGCGATATCCTTGTATTTGATCACGTATTACCAAACCTTTCCTCATTATGAGATCAATCCGCTCAGGGGCTGCACCAAGGCGCCGATCCAGTCCAGCGGCCTTAAATAAGGCACCTCCATCATATCTCCGATCAAAGCCAGCAAGGTTACTCCCCATACCGCATAGAATACGATGATGTCCCTGATGGAGCGCAGCTTCAGAAGATGACGGGTTTCCGTAACGAGAACGACGGTTAGAAAGAATATGAATAACCAATGCCAATTCACGGCTCATCCACCTTTTGGTTTAAGGGTTGTATGATGGATCCGATCCGGCGGATCGCTACGTCGGTGTCCACCCGGATACTCATCGTTTTAAAGCTTTCCCCCCAATGATCCCGGTATTTTTTCCAAACGTCCGGATATTTACGGTGCAGAACCTCGCCGAATCCAAAAACGTCGGCTCCATAACGCTGCTGGACCAGCCCGATGTGCTTCCGAATATTAGCGTTATATTTATCCTCGATGTCCTTCTCCAATTCGTCGATAACGGCAGGTTGACTGATATCAATCGCGCATTGAACGGCATTCACGTCGGCCTCGATCTCCAATTCGGCTGAAAAAGCGGGGGTTCCATCCGCATTGAGCTTAACGTCCAGCGTTGTGTCCGCCCGGTTCACGGCGAATCCGACAATACCATCGTCCGGACATACAATGAATCCCGTCGTGGTGTCGACTCTATTCAGGACATAATTGACGGCCTTGCTGGGAGGTTCCCCCAGCCATCCGACCAACCGGTCCCCCTTGAATACGCCGAGCCCCGTATGCTGAAGAAGCGTGGAAGGATTGATTTGCTTCACGTTCTCCATGGTCTGGCCTTCGGCTAAACTGCCGCTTAATTGTACTCCGGATAACACCGGGTCTGACCCGCTGCGCTTTAGCTCCGTCACGAACTGCTGCAATGTGACTTTCCCCGTCGCCGCCCATTTTTTTTCCGAGATCAGAATGGAGGTATAGAGCGAATTCGCCGGAACATATTCGAATGGCGTAACGACCTCTAGAATCTCCGCAGCTTTTCCATTCTTGGCGACGAGCATAAAGAAATCCGTTCGAAGCTGATGATTCCGGGAGATATAATCGAGGACATCGCTGAGCCCTGACCTGGCCAGATCCTCACCGAATACCAACACGCGAACGTGGGACAGATACGGCATCCGGGGGGCCATGCTCAACATGCGCTGCAGGGCGTCGGGTATGGTTTTGCCGACGGACTTATAGGTCACGGCAGGAAGACTGCCCATCGATCCGCCTTTTTTGGAGCCGGCCTCGGCGGAATTAAGCACCTGAGCAGTAATGGCATACCCATTCTCATGGGTGTCGATGCCAAGCGCCATGACGACGGCCAGCTCATTCAGTTCTTTTCTGCTCCAGCATCCAGGGGTGAAGGTCAAGCATAATATGAGCAGGACTGAAAGTATTTTTCTTTCCAACACGATAACCAGTCCCCTCTGCATGAAATAGAGACTTCGAATTCAAGTCCTCGTTATTTGTTGGCTTATGTCTTGGATTTGGTCAAGTATTTTTTCATGCTGTGGCGGGACAATCGCAACAAGGCATCCTTTTGACTCCGCCATCTTATGGGGGCGAATGAGGTCATATACGGAACCCCCATGGACTGGAGGCTGCATAGGTGGAGGCCGATGATGATCATGCCGATTATCATGCCGTACAATCCGAATGACGCAGCGATTCCCATGAGCCCGAATCGCAAGATCCGAACCGAGATTCCGATATTGAAAGCCGGCAGGGCAAAATTCGCAATCGCCGTCATGGACACAACGATCACCATCGCGGCCGATACGAGACCCGCTTCCACGGCGGCTTGACCGATGACCAGCGTGCCTACGATGGAGACGGATTGGCCGATCGATTTAGGCAGCCGAATGCCCGCCTCGCGCAGAATCTCGAACGTAATCTCCATGATCAGCGCTTCGATGAATGCAGGGAAGGGAACCCCTTCCCGCTGTCCGATTAAGCTGGTCAACAGGTTGGTTGGCAGCATTTCCTGATGGAACGTGGTAATCGCAATATACAGGGAGGGAGTAAGGAGCGCTATTCCGAAGCACAAGTATCGAAGCAGTCGAACCAAGCTGGCAAAATCCCACCGCTGGTAATAGTCCTCGCTTGATTGAAACAGCTGGACGAACAGGGCGGGAACCACCAGAACAAAGGGCGTTCCTTCTAAGAAAATAGCAATGCGCCCTTCCAATACAGCAGATGCAATGACGTCGGGCCGTTCTGAATTATATACCGTAGGAAAAGGGCTATAGCGATGATCCTGAATCATCTCCTCGATGTAATTGCTCTCCAGGACGCTGTCCAGCTTGATTCCATCCAGTCTTCTGCGCAGCTCGTTCAGTACATCGACATCGCATAATCCTTCCATGTACATCACGGCCAGCTGCGTATTTGTGTGCTCGCCGACGGTTCTCTCTTCCAAGCGCAGTTTAGGACTTTGAATTCTTCGCCGGACCAAAGCCGTATTCTCTCGAAGCGACTCGGTAAAGCCTTCCCTCGGACCTCTTACCACGGATTGCGAGCTGGCTTCCTCCACTCCCCGCTGTTTCAGCGTTTCCGTCCCCACATACAGGGAGGTGGCGGTTCCATCCATGAAGATGATCGTATTGCCGGAGAGCAATTTCTTTTCAACCTCTTGAAAGGACCGGGCTTCTCCTACTTTTCCCATCGTGATCGTCAGTTCCTGCAGCATTTTCATCCGTTCTTCCGGACGCTGGTCGGGGAGATTCATGAACAGCGGCATATCGGCATGAATCGCTTCGATTAGATAACGGGGATCTCCCATCCCCTCAATATAGACCATTACCGAGGGTATGGCGCCTAGTTGAAGCTCGCGGTAAATAATATCTCCGCTTTGTCCGAAGCGGCTCTTCATATCGTCAATAAATTGCGTCAGGGATGCCGGCAAATTTTCTTGCGGGGCTTCGCCCGGCGTTAAGTTCTTCATCATCATGGAAACGACTCCTCGTGCCTACACGGCCAGCTTTGCCCTACAAGGAATTTAAGTTACCTTCAGTTTTCTTTTCCTCTACTGTTCCCGGAGTTGGATATATTATGCTTTTTAAGCATTCTGACATAAAAGCGGTATACATTTGTGACATTGGCTTCCTGTTCCAGGGCACCTCTAACAAAAAAAGCCCGGCCAGAGATTCTCTCTGGCCGAGCTTTTTTTAACACGATGAATTGAAAAATATCCTATCGCTAAGAGCTACTTGTCTTCTACGTCCTGAACGAAATTGAGCACAGCTTCGTCCACTGCCGCGGTCTGTCCAAGGTCCGGTTGATCTGACAGTTCTGCTTCGCAGCATTCGGGACGGCCGTGCAGTTCAAAAAGAACCAGCTCGTTTTCCCCTTTGCGCAGTAAAGGGCCGGGAATATATAGCGCCTTCTGCGGTCCCGCATTCCAGTACCGGCCGAGATTGAAGCCATTGATCCAGGCGACGCCCTTCGTCCAGCCATCAAAGCGAAGAAACGTATCCCCGATCTCCTCCACCTCGAAGCATCCACGGTAAAACCCTGGCAGACCCGCGTTGTCCCTCTCCGGCTTGCACGGTTCTTCTTGTAACGCCTGCTCTTCCTGCGTAACCGGCGTATAAGAGAGCGATGACAGTTTCTCGGGCTCGAGCGGCAGGGTCCGGATCGTCCAGTCGTACAGGAACTGGTTATCGATTCTCACGCCTTCCGTGATTCCCTTGGGATCGTGGATCAGCGGCCCATAATTGATCCGGCCCATATTCTCCACGAGAATATCCAGCCTTGCACCGTCTGCGGGTACTGTAATATCGAGCGGCTTTGAATTCCAGCGTTCGACGACCCCAAGCGGACGACCGTCCAGGAATACCTGGGCGCGATCACGAACCTCCTGAATATGCAGCTGCTGACCGTGCCGCGGTCCCTGGATAAATGTGCTGTACATGATAAAACCATAGGACTGTCCGTATTTTTCCATCGGCTGAATGCATACGCTTTTTATCGGCTCTGATAATTGCTGGAGATTGGATTCCGTAAACAGGCCGGCCGTTTCAGACATCGCAACCTTACCGTAGGCTGCTTTTGGAACGGGCTCAGGGAAGGTACAACCCGGCGGAAACCCATGCTTGCTGAGCACCCTCCGGACCGCCTCGTATTTCTCCGTTTTATCCCCCCATTCCGTTAAAGGGGCATCATAATCGTAGCTTGTCGTCGTAGGCTCATAGGTCTGGATGTGATTCGCTCCACTGTAAAAGCCGAAATTGGTCCCCCCGTGGAACATGTACATATTCATCGAGGAGCCCTTCTCCAGCATTTCATCCAGTACGCCGGCGACATCCGCGGCATCCCGCACGTGATGGTCCTCCATCCAGTGATCAAACCAGCCGTTCCAAAACTCCATCACCATCAGCGGCTCTTCCGTACGATATTCCCGGTATTTGCGGAAGGATTCTTCAACCCGGGAACCAAAATTCACAGTTGCGTGCACATCGTTCAGCGTCCCGCCGAGCAGCATTTCGTCGGTTGGCCCGTCGGAGGTAAAGAGAAGCACATCGATGCCTCGCCGTACCAGTCCTGCACGCAAATAATCCAGATAAGCGTGATCGTTGCCGTAACTGCCGTATTCATTCTCGACCTGAACGGCCAGAATCGGCCCTCCGTTAGAAGATAGCAGCGGAACCAGTCTTGGGATCAGCTCATCGTAATAATGATCCACCTTGCTCAAATAGAGCGGGTCACTGCAGCGAAGCCGTATTTCTCCATAACCAAGCAGCCAGCCCGGCAACCCTCCAAATTCCCATTCCGCACAGATGAACGGGCTGGGTCTGACGATGACGTGCAGGCCCAGTTTCCCGGCCAATTCGATAAACGATGCGACGTCTGCCATACCGCTAAAGCTAAATTTCCCCTCCTGGGGTTCGTGCACATTCCATGCGATATAAGTTTCAACGGTATTAAAGCCGCAGGCCTTTAATTTTAATAGCCGGTCCTCCCAATATTCAGGGACGACACGAAAATAGTGAATCGCTCCCGATATGATCCGGTACGGCTGTCCGTCCAACAAGTATTGTCCGTTTCCCCATGTCAGCATTCCCATTCAGCTTCCCTCCACCTCATGTAAAAATTAAGGATTATTGCCCGCAATGATAAACCGCCATGTTTTTGATTCTCGGGCTTGCCGCCGATTTCAGGACCCGTAAACGCACCTTGTCGGCAGCTACCGGAGTGAAGGCATCGATTTTCTTGTGTCCGATCGCGCTGCCGCGTGTAAGCTCAAGCCACTCTCCATCGACGAAGGCTTCCAGCACATATTGGCTTACCCGTTCCCCGTAAGCAATATCCTCCATGACCACGGCATGATCGATCACGCATGACCGGGGAAGGGTCAACTGGGCGATCTCCCCCGATCCCGAGCCTTCGGCAAGGGAATGACCAAATCGAGACTGGATCTCTCTGCCGAATTCCAGAAGACGTCGTACATCGGCTTCCGGAAGCAGGCCATGATGGTCAGGCGCGACGTTGAGCAGCAAGGTCGCCCCATGTCCGACCGATCGATAGTAGATGTCCATTAACTGATCCACGGACAACAGCAAGTGTTCTTCGTCCGGATGCCAGAACCAGCGGTCTTTTCGAATCGGAACATCGCATTCCGCGGGCACCCAGCCCGGCGTCTCGGGCAGCCATTTCAACGATTCCTCACTGAACATGCTGCCCCGCGAAGAATCGGCCGTGTTCCAGCAAGGATACGGCGCCACGCCATCCTCATTGCCGACCCAACGTATCGTAGGAGCCCCCATGTTAAAGATCATGGCACGGGGCTGATATCGTTTGACCAGTTCCATGATTCGAGGCCAGTCATATTCGCGGCCTTCCGACCCCGCGCCGTCAAACCAAATTTCCACTAGCGGGCCATAGCCCGATAAGAGTTCCTCCAATTGCCTGCAGTAAAAGTCATCATACTGTTGCGGGTCGGCATAACTCGGCTCGTGCCTGTCCCAAGGGGATACATAAATACCGAAGCCGATGCCCTCTTCCCGGCATGCATCCGCGCATTCTTTAACGACATCGCCCCGGCCTTCCCTCCACGGACTCGAGGCTACGGAGTAGTCTGTCGTTGCCGTTGGCCATAGGCAAAAGCCGTCATGGTGCTTGGCCGTCAATATGAAATAACGGAATCCGGCTTCCTTCGCGGATCGGACCCACTGTTTGGCATCCAGGCGGTCGGGATTAAACAAAGACGGAGCATCCTTGCCTTCCCCCCATTCCTGGTCGCAGAACGTATTGATACCGAAATGACAGAACATCCCGAGCTCCAGGTCCTGCCAGGCTAGCTGCTCCGGCGAAGGAACAACAAGCTGGTCCTTAATATTTCTTGATATGGACATAACTTCCCCTCCAACTCTCACCAGTCGTAAAAAAAGGGCTTTGGGGAAGCCCGTTAAATGGCCCCCCCGAAACCCGCTTCCTACCAGGATTCTTATACCTCGTGCATTGCCCCGTTACTTGACAACGCCTTTTTCGTTAATGATTTTGGTGGCTTCATCGACCATCCATTGTTGAACCTCATCAATCGGCTCGTTGCTGAGCATGAACTTCGCAAAGCCGTCATTAATGATCTTGGTCAATTCCGAAGTATCCGTCATCATGATCTTAGCTGCATCCAGATACTGGATTTCATCGCTGAACAGCGTATATTTCAACGACTCCATATCGTACTTATCCTCTTTACCGGCAACCAGCTTTGTCAACAGTTCTTCGTTATTCGCTTTCTTGTAGCCAGAGAACTCGAGTCTGTTGTCGGAATCGGCCGTTGTCATGAATCTCATAAGCTTGAAGGATGCTTCCTTGTTCGTGGAATTGGCACCCAGCGCCAGCATATTGCCGCTGGTGAAATATTTTCCTTCATACTCTTTCGGTTCCGATCCTGCAGGAGGCACAGGTACAGGAGCGAAAGCTGTTTTGAAATCATGCGGATATTGCTCGGTATTGCCTGGATCCGCTACCGTAAAGTTACCTGTAAGAATCATAGCAGCTTCTTCATTAAAAAATTCAGTACGGTAGTTCAGCTTCGCGGCAAGCACGTCACTGTAAGGTTTGGCCGACTTATCCGTCTCCTCCATATCTTTGCGGAGCTGGAAGAAGTATTTGTAGGTCGGATCTGCCAGAATGGTCGTTCCGTCCTCATATACGAACGGGTCCTTCATCATGGTTTGCGCCGGAGCGTTCATATAAAGCTCCCATGTATGGAAGTAAGAACCGTAACGCTTGTCAACGCCTTCGCCCTTGGTCAGCTTTTTGGAATAGTCGCGGTAATCATCCCAAGTCCAGCCGAATTTCGGAACCTCAAGTCCCGCTTCATCCAGGGCATCCTTGTTGAGCATCACATAGTTTGTGCTCTTGGTGTACTGCATGCCATAATACTTGTCCTCTAGCTTGGCATTGACAAAGTATTCGTCTTCCGGAACGAGACTCTCCTGCTCATAGAACTCGTTCAGGGGAGCAAGGGCTCCGCGTGAGGCCCGTTCGAGAACTCCGCCCAAGCTTGGGAATTGAATAACATCGATCGCTTCACCGGATGAGATCAGGAAATCCAGCTTTTTCAACATTTCAACGGAATCGCCGGGAACCAGAACCACATGCTCGACCTTGATATTCGGATTCTGATCCATAAATTCCTGGAGCATGGCGTCCGTACCCGCTTGTTGAGCTTCGTTATCCCAGTTGTAATACTTAACGGTAACCTGTTTGTCCGTCTGACCGCTCCCACCGTTCGTGCTGGCACCGCTTTCTGACCCGGATTTCCCGCAGCCGCTTAATACCAGGGTGCTCGCCAGGATCGTGCTAAGAATGACGGATAATCTGTGTTTACTTTTTTTCTTCATCTTACTTCCCCCTGCACAGATAAATTAGTTGTGGTGCTGTTTTCATGTTCATTATAGGCACCAGCATGGCCGATCAAGTGCACAATTTTGAGGTTCTAGGATTACATTTTTGACTTTCCGAACTTCTGAATTTTGACTTTAGACTTCGTATCAACCTTTTACCCCGCCCAAAGCAATGCCGTTTATAACCTGCTTTTGCAATGCGATGAACACAATGACCAGCGGAATGATTGCCGAGACTGACGCCATCATCATAATGGCATAGTTGTTGGTGTAGTCATCACGGAACAGCGTCATCCCCAGCGGAATCGTGTATAAGTCCTTGTCCAGCAAGAAGATGAGTGGATTCTGGTAATCGTTCCACGTCCATATGAATTTAATAATCGCCACCGTAGCCAGCACAGGCTTGCACAGCGGAACCATAATGGAAGCAAATGTCCGCAGATGACCCGCTCCGTCAATTCTGGCCGCTTCCAAGTATTCATCGCTGATCCCGTTCATAAATTGACGCAGCAGGAACGTAAAGTAAATCGAAAACATGCTCATGAAGATGATGGCCTCATGCGTATTGTAGAGTCCAAACCAGCGAATGAGCAGAAACCGCGGAATGAGCGTTGCCTGATCCGGAATGATCATGAACGAGAGCAAGGCCATAAAAACAAGATTCCGTCCCTTGAATCGAATCTTCGTTAACGCATAACCTGCCATGGATGAGATAATCAGGGTGATTAGGGTCGTAATAATCGCTATTTTAAAAGAATTAAAATAGAAATCATAGAAGGGAACTCTTCCCATCCAGACCATCTTGAAATTGTACGCCAGATTCACCTTTTCCGGTATCCATTGAATCGGGAATCGCATAACATCCTTCTCATATTTAAAAGCCGCGGAAATCATCCAGATGAGCGGAACGAGAAACACAATGGACAATGCCCCCATGATAAAGGTGACTACCACTTTGGACGCGTTTTTTCGAAGCAGCTGCATGTACATTCCTCTCCCTCCTTATTCTTCATTTCTCATTTTCCAGGTGAGCGCGGTAATCAGACCGATAATCGCGAACAGCAGCCAGGAAATGGCCGAAGCGTATCCCATATTGTAATATTGAAAGCCTTCCTCATAGATGCGGAATACAAGCACGGTAGAAGAATTGTTCGGGCCGCCTTCCGTTAAAAAGGCAATGATGTCAAACACTTTAAACGAGCCAATCAACATCGTAATCAACAGGAAGAAGGTTGTTGGACGGAGCATCGGAACCGTGATGGCAAAAAACTTTTTAATTGCACTGGCACCGTCAATATCCGCCGCTTCGTAAATTTCATTCGAAATGTTCGTAAGCCCGGCCATATAGATAATGATCGTGTAGCCCAAGCCCGCCCAGGAACTGATAATCGAAATCGCCAAGAGCGACGTTTTCGGATCGACCAGCCATTTCGGCGGATTGCTGATCCCGAGATCCATCAGAAACTGGTTGATTGGACCCAGCGATGGGTGGAATAATGCGCTCCACACCGCAGCAACCGCGATAATCGAAGAGATATAAGGAATGAAAAACGCGACTTTAAAGTAACTCTTGAAGAACACGCTGTTATGAATCAAAACCGAAAGCACAAGAGCGATGGCAATCGGGATCGGCACCGTAAGAACCATATAGATCAAATTGTTCTTTATCGCTTGAATAATGGTCGGATCATGGAACATCTTGATGTAGTTATCAAATCCGGTAAACTCGATCCCCTGCACACCCGACAGCATATCCCAATCGGATAAACTCAAATACAAAGAAAATCCAAGAGCAAACACGTTTAATAGCAGCATCCCGACGATTTCCGGGGCCAGAAACAGCCACCCGATCAAAGCCTCTTTCCGCTTGGGAGTCCAAAACTTCCGCCGGCTCTTGGGCACTGGTTGTTGTACAGCCTCCATGCAGCATCACCTCGACAATTTGTAAGTTGTCATTATAGTAATACATCCGCCATCGGCAAGAAGGAGGGATTATGACCAGCCATGTGCAAGATTTTGACCTAAAAGAAGCCCCACAAAGTGGAGCCTATGCTTCGAATGCTTATTCCAAATACATTTATGGCTTGTGCTTTGCTGAAAACTTTAAAAAGCCGCCCTTGCCGGGCGGCATGCTGCTGTATAAGTGAATGAAGTGGTAACGGTCCACTTATTTTCGTGCGGTGTACTTCGCTTTATATTCGCTCGGCGTGGTTCCCACGTATTTTTTAAACACTTTAGAAAAATACGTCCGGTCCGAATAACCTAAGCCCATGGCCAACGACTCCAGATTTTGCCCGGACATTCTGAGCATTTTGGTGGCCATCTTCATTTTGTATTGATGCACGTAATCCGTGAAGGTCAGCCCCGTCATCCGTTTGAAATATCGCGAAAAATAGCTCGGATTCAAAAACAGATAGCGTGCCATGTCGATCGACGTGATGTTATCATCAAGATGCTGATCGATATACTGCTGGATCACCTGAAGCTTCGGCTCATGAGCGTGGTTTCCCGCCCCCGTTTGCCGGGTTCCCGTCATCTGGGTCAGCTTTCTCTCCACCAGTTCCATCATATCCTCCAAGGTGCGGGCTAAAGCAAGATAGGCGAATAGATCTTCATCGAATTTGAGACTGGACATCATCAATTCGATGCCGCGAAGCATGGAGGACAAATCCCTGGCAAAGTCGCCCGGATCAATAGACAGTTCTTTTGCAGTACCGGCGATCTTCTGGAGCGTGCTCCGTATACCGTTTAGATCCTGCTTGATGAGTGTTCGTTCCAGCTCGGATACGTAGCCGTCAAGAAACCCTTGAGGCGCGGATTGGAACCACCTTGTTCGGATTTGAGAAACCTCGGTTATCGTATCATCGGTATTTTCGTAAAATTCGCACCTGCCGTGCAGAATTTCCTGATAGACGGAGCCGATCGAGCTTAATTCCATTTTGTCCGTAACCGCGATGGCGTTCGGTTGAATTTTGAGAAAGTGGACGCATTGATATCGCAGCTGCTGCAAATAATTGTGCAGATGCAAGCTGGCATTCTGTGCGAGATTCACCCTGAAGTTATGCAGAATCACAATGTTCCCCTGTTCCATGAACGGCGTAATGCCTTCAAACGATTCCGACAATTCCATCGCGATATTATAGACTGCGTATAAAATCAGCGGCAGCTCCGTTTTTCTGAAACGCTGGTCAAAGCTGGAGAGCCGAATGCTGACCAGTCCCAGCATAAACCACGGATACGTCCAGGAGATGCCGATCTGCCCCGCATAAGCCAAAGTGGACTCGGAAGGCGAGCCGTTGATTACCCTTTGCAGCAAATCCTGCCGAAAGAGCTGGCTGTTGTAACTCGCCGCCTCGCGATGAATCAGACCGGCCCGCGTCTTTAATAAGTGCACGGATTTGCCAAGGCTCTGTTCCAGCTGCTCGGCCGTCAGCTGATCTTTGATCAGATAGTCGTCTGCTTGCAGTTTTACGGCTTGCTGGGCATAATGAAAATCTTCATGGCAGGTCAGGAAGATAATCCGAACCTCCCGCTTCACGCGAATAAAATGTTCTGCCAGCTCCATGCCGTTTTTTGCGGCAGCCCGATATCCGTAATGACGATGTCCGGCCTCACTTCATCAAACATATGCAGCGCTTTCGCGCTGGAATACGTACTGCCGGCAATCTGCAGATTGTTTGCCTCCCAGTCAATCATCTGCTGCAATACCTTGAGCATGGGAACGTCATCGTCGATAAGCATTACTCTATACATCATTCTTCCTCTCCCTCCGGCAAAAAACCATGATGATGACTTAAGGGCAAGTACAGGGTAACTGACATTCCGCCATGCGGAAGGTTGGCGAGCGTCAAACTCGCTTCCGGTCCGAAGGTCAATCGGAGTCTTTGGACCACGTTCATCAGACCGACTCTCTCGTAGGCTCCGTCCTGCTCTTCGGTTGGTTGCCCCAGCCTGCGGTTCAGGCATTCGAGCAGTTCTTCATCGGCCCCTGTACCGTTGTTTGTAATCTCAATCCTGATCCCGTCCAGGCTGCTTCGGGAACGGATCTCAATGCGTGGAGTCTGATGGTCGACAAGCCCGTGGACGATGGCATTCTCAACGATAGGCTGCAAAATGAGTTTCGGCAAAATAAGCCCCTCGGTTTCCGGGTCCAGGTCAACCTTTAAATGAAGCGGGATTTCGTTGCGGATTTTCATAATGTCGACATAATGGCCCAGCAGCTTGCATTCCTCGCGTAAAGTGGCCGGCTCATTAACCTTGAGATAAGCCCGGAGCAGACTCATCAGGGAATCTATGATGCCGCTGTGAAGCGTATCCTTCGTTAAGATCAGGCTGCATTTGATCGAATTCAGCGTGTTGATCAAAAAATGGGGGCGGATTTGCATAAACAAGGCTTCGAGCTCCATCACCCGCTTCTGTTCCTGCTCCTGTTCGATATCGTGAATCAACCGCTGCAATTGATCGAGCATCGTATTCAGCGTCTGCCCCAATTCGGCGATATCATCCTTGCCCTTGACCTCCAGTCTGACATCCAGGTTTCCCATCCCGAACTGGCGGACCACCCGCTGCAGCTTGTGAATCGGACTGTGGAGCCTCTTGGCCATCAGGATGGACATCCCGAAGAACACCAGAAACAGCAGAAGAACACCGGCAAGACCGGTATAAAAAGTCCTGGAAATCTGCCCCGACCACTCTTTCTCCGAGGCCTCGTAAGCCAGCTTCCAGTTCGATTTCAATATGGTTCTGTCCGTTCGGACGCTGCCCTTGGTTTCCGTATGATGCGGAATCAGCCCGGTATGGCCTGCGATGAATTCCCCGTTAGCGTCAAAGAGCGCCACCTTGCCAAAGTCGATCGTACCCAGCAGCTTGTTGAAGTACGTATCGGAAATGGCGCTGAGCAATACGGACACTTGCCTCTTCTCGCGGCTGTCATAGATGACCCTGGCTATATAATAGCTTTTTCCGTTTCCTGCCGAGTCGCCGCCGGCCATCCCAAGCCATTGCAGGGTTTCAGGTTTACTGAGATCGACGCGCTCCATCAGCTTGTCGAGGCTTCCGTTGATTGCGGTCAAATCCTCCGTGCCGGAAGAGATGACGAAGTGCTGACGGTTGACCAGGTACATGCGGACGTTATTATTCAGCGGCTTCGAATTTATCAGGGAGAACACGTCCTGTATTTGTCTGAAATGCACATAATCCTGATAAGTAGCCAGCCGTTTGGTGTCTGCAAATGACTTCAGGATATTGCGAACATTCGTATCGTTCACGATAAAATGGGAAGCAAACGTGACATCGTCAATCGTCTTGCTCAGCTCGTCGGTCATGACGTTCAGGACATTCTCGTTGCTGAGCTGCAGCTTCTCTACCATCGTATTTCGGATCAGAACAAATGAAATGATAGAAACCGCGATCAGCGGAATAAAGATCAGCAAAAGGAAAGACAGCTGAATGCGTTTGTAGAAGGTGAATTTGAACATTTTTCTCTGCGCCTCTCTTGTGCTCTAGTCCTCTTTATTCTATCAGTCCTTTGTTCTGGCGGCATTCATTAAATGATGACAGTTGCTTGCTTTTTGCTGCCGTGAAGGGTCATCAGCACAATCTCCCCGAAGATCTGCATGCCCTGCACCACATAAGAGTCATAATGACCGGACGGCGCACGGTGACTAACAACGAGAATAAACTCTTCTTCCATACCCGGCAGCTGAATCCCGCATGCTTCCGCTTGCCCGTCATGAACCCGTTCTCCCGTATGGCGATAAACAGGCACTTTACGGACTCGCGGCAAGGCCGTATCGCCTGGACGATGAGGATACAGCACCTGCATCATGCTGATGCATCCTTTCCCGGTTCGGGAGTAAGCCGCATTCGCATTCGGTTCCAGCAGGTTGTACTCGCTGGAAATCATGCCTTCGCCGACTTCCCCGCGCAGGCCGTCTGCAGTTACGGGGATAATGGATAGATTCGCCTCCCCAAGGGTGGTTGTGCGGCAAATCAAAGACTCCCCTTCCATCCGGACTTCTCCTGGCGGGTGCGGAAAATGAAAATGCTGAGTAAAGGTATGCTGCTCAAGGCACGCCAAGCTGTCGATCAGCAGCCAAAATAAGGCTTGATAAAGATGATTCTTCTGCGCGGATACAACGGATCACTCTCATAGAGATAGCCGTCATGCGCCCCCTCGACATAATCGAACTCCGGCTTGCTGATCCATCTGCAGCCCAGTGGCCCGGCAATCCGGTCGAAAGACCAGGTATCCTTGACCCCGGTAAACCCGATCCCGTCGACAACCGTTGTATTATGAGCTGAACTCTCCTTTAAAGCTTTTCTCAGCGGTGTATGGTCGCTATAGTTATACCTTCCGAGATCGGTGAGCAGATCCCGGCCGTATGCATGGAGATCCATGTGCAGCATATCGGCGTGACCATGGCCTCCCCCGAGCGGACCGCAGTGAAAATAAAGGTACAGCGCATCTTCGCCCCAGCCCGTTCGCATCGTATAATGGCCGGAATGGGGAAAAGCTCGGCTCAGGGATGGCGGCTCCGCGGGCACCATCGCTTCGTAATCCCGGATGCCCGCCATGCCGAACAGCCAGGCATGATCGAAATCCGGCCGAGCATATCCGCCAAAGCGCAGAACGGGATCCTCAAATAACCACGCTGCGTAAGTCAGAATGGAACGGATATCGCTGTCGTCGCTGTCTCCCAGCATCGGCTGCCTGTGGTTCGGCTTTGCCCAGTACAGGGAGGCTTCGGCCATCTCGCGTACCGTATGCCGGAATAGGCCGTCAAGCTCCAAGCCGTTGAGATTGGCGAGGTGAACGCAGTCCAGATAACAAGCCAGCACCTCATGATGGTACGTTGGCGATTGCTCCCAGTGAATGCCGTCTACCATGATCTGAAGCCGGGCCGTCTCCTTCAGTCTCTCTTCCCCTAGTTCCCGCCATCGTTCCGAGCTCTTAAATTCGGGGAAGTACAGTGCGATATGGTATAATCCGCACGTTTCCAGAACACCCCAGTTGCTGATATGCTTCCAGCTGGTGAAGGAAGCAGCCAGATACTCCCCGTGCTCATGAAGCGAAATCAGGGCTTTACCGAGCAGCAACGGAGTCAGGGATGGACTGCCGATCATGTATCGAAGTGCCTTGATCCAGTTCGCGCTGCGCAGACCGGCTTCGATCGGCCGCCATGTCAGCGTATCCGTCGTCGGCTCTTCAGGGATAGGATTCCGATCGATCCAGTCTTCGAGCTGGCGGCAAAACGCTTCCGCATGCTTCTCGTCGCCTGTCATTGCATACGCTTGTCCCAGCGCCACCCAATAGCGGTGGCGATTCAGCATGTAAGCCCACTCCGCGTCTTGATCGGGAATATGGCACCAATTCACGCTTTCTTCAAATATAACGGGAATTTGGCTCCGTTCCATATCCCACGGAAAACGGAACAGGAACGTCTGCTGTACCACTTCTTCCGCTGTCTTCATCACGGTTTCCAGTTCATCTGCGCAATATTGCTTCACGTAATCGGTGGTATACTGCTTATCCTCGCCGCTCATCCACCATCCGGGTGTCCTCCGGCAGGTGAAGTATTGATGCAGTTTACACAGTAAATCGTGCCGATGACCTTGATCGTCTGCATCCTGCATCGAACCCATAGCGGGGTCCTTCAGGTTCAAAATCTTTAAAACAGCATTCGCCGAAGCTTCCATGGCATCAGCGTTCATACCAGTACCCCTTGCTGCCGGTCTCCAGCCGAATTAAAGCTTCCAGGTAAAAATAATCTCCCCAAATCATGAAATCATCCGGGGACAATCCGCCGCGCACATGATAAGAGCCATGCTGCAGCAGGCCTTCCGCTTCTTGGCCGATCGTGGAATAGTGGCGGACCAGCGAGGTCATGGAATCCTTCAATCCTTGTTCAAATTCCGCTCTATCGGGATCCCCCTCCTCCAAATGTCCTACCAGTTCCAGCAAGCCTGCTGCCACGATGGCGGAAGCCGAGCTGTCGCGGTAAGTCTCGGCGGTTACGGGAGCGTTAAAGTCCCAAAGGGCGACATGATCCTCCGGTAAATGCTTTAGGAAATATTTAGCCATTCGTTTGGAAGTATCCAGGTATGCGTGATCTCCGGTGTATCGATAAGCCAGCGCGAAGCCATATACCCCCCATGCTTGTCCCCGCGTCCAGGTCGAACCGTTCGTATAGCCTTGATGCGTGGCACCGCCGATCGGCTCCCCCGTATGGGGATCGAAGAAAAAGGTATGGTATGAGCTGTCGTCTCCCCGTACCAGATAGCGCCTTGTCTTCTCCGCCTGCATGATTGCAATTTCCCGATATTGGGACTTTCCGGTTTGTTGTCCCGCCCAGAACAGCAGCGGCAGATTCATCAAGCAATCGATAATGATGCGGCCGCCTTCCTGTTCGTCTCCTTCCGGACCCCAGGCTTGAATATATCCTCCGCTTGGACGCCAGCGTTTCAGCAGCAGATCCGCAGCCTGAAGCGTCAACTGGCGGGCACTCTCGTCCTTCTCGACGATCCATTCCGCTTTGGAGGACAAGGAATACAGGAACCCGATATCGTGATGATCAAGCACCTTCTTTTCTGCAAAGCGGCGGCGAAAATCTTCCACCGTTCGTTTTGCTCCCAATCTAAAGGCCTCGTCGCCTGTGTATTCATAACACAGCCAGAGCAGGCCGCTCCAGAAGCCGTTCGTCCAGTCGTCATTGTCATTCAGCAAATAAGCTCCGTCCCTGCTGACGTGGGGAAATCTTGCCCCGAAGGCATCCATGTTCTTCCGGATTTTCTCAACGGCATCTTGAATCGCATTGCTCCACATAACACCTTGCTCCCTTCAAATCGATCCTGATTACGATTCATGATAAGGAGAGTCGCCCGGTTCTAGTAGAGCCGATTTTTGCCTTGATGTGCATTATTTTGACTTTTGCACACATTAGGCGGTAAAAAAGGAACAAGCCTTCCCATTCTGCTTTAATCCAACCAAAAAACGATCCGAGGTTTACCTCGGATCGTCCATTTTGCCCTTGAAGCGGTAAAGCGTTACGCGACGAACTTTTTCCACTTTCTGATCTTGGTTCTGAAGCTTTTGAAAGGGGCGACGGAATTGATGTGCAGCCATTTCCACATCGGCCAGTTGGCGCTGGTTACCGTCCATTTTCGAACGCCCGGACGAAACAGCTCTTCCTCGGTCAACCGGTTGATCCATTCGCACCATTCATCCGTCCTCTGCTTCAGCATAAAACGCAATCCTTCCAAAGAATAGCCGTCATACGCTTGGTAGAAACGCTGATACAGCGCCCCCAATTGATTCCATTTATAGTCAGGGGCTGGCGTCGTAACTTCGATGCCGGCTCGTTCATCCCGCTCCCAGCTCATGACGAGAGACAGCCAACCAAGCTGATAGGCGATCATTTCTTGCGGCGTTCTGTCGACTTCGCCAATGCGATGATTCTTTTTATCCTCCGGAACAGCATCAAATTCTTGGTCAAACAGCATATACGTTCGTCGAATTTCAGCGATGAAAGCCTCTTTGCTCGGGTATGTTTGCAACGATACTCTCTCCTTCATCATTAACATGTACCGCTTAACAGGCACATTCAAATCATACCATGCCCTGGGGCCGCACACGGTGACGAAGATCATCCCGCTCCCTATGCGGAAAGCCGCAGCCATAACGAAGAATTAATATTCTTTTGACTCTATCTCGTTCCGAAGCCGTTCAATGACTTGATCTATCGCGATTTCTCCAAGCTCGCCCTCGCCCCGTTTACGAACCGATACGTGATCGGAGTCCATTTCCTTCTCGCCAAGGACAAGCGTGTAAGGCGTTTTCAACAGTCCCGCTTCACGGATTTTATAACCCAGCTTTTCATTTCGGACATCGACGTTCACCCGTATGCCGGCATTCTCCAGACGTTTCTTCACCTTCAAGGAATAATCGATATAGTGATCTGACACCGGAATGATCATCACTTGTACGGGAGCAAGCCACATCGGGAAGGCTCCGCCGTAATGTTCCGTAAGGATCCCGATAAAACGTTCGATGGATCCAAACACCGCCCGGTGAATGACAACCGGCCGATGCTTCTGATTATCTTCCCCAATATAGGACAGATCGAACTTTTCAGGGAACTGGAAATCCAGTTGGATGGTGCCGCACTGCCAGCTCCGCTTTAAGGAATCGAGGATATGAAAGTCGATTTTGGGTCCGTAAAACGCTCCATCCCCTTCATTAATCCGGTACGGCAGTCCCATTTGATCCAGTACCTGCTGCAGCGAAGACTCCGCTTGCTCCCATAGTTCCTCGGAGCCCATGGAATCCTCCGGTCTTGTCGATAATTCGATTGTATATTCAAAGCCAAAGACTTGATACACTTGGCTGATAAAATCGATAACCTGTTTGATTTCTTCCTGGATCTGATCGGGCCTTACAAAAATATGCGCATCATCTTGACAGAACGTGCGCACCCGCATCATGCCGTTAAGAGCGCCTGAGAACTCATGGCGGTGAACCTGACCGAATTCGGATATGCGAATGGGCAGCTCTCTGTAGGAATGCAGAGAGTTTTTGTAGACTAACATATGCCCTGGACAGTTCATCGGCTTCAGCGCATACTCCGTCTCGTCTACTTGCGTAAAATACATATTGTCTTTGTAGTGATCCCAGTGACCGGACATTTCCCACAGGCGCTTGTTCATCATCAGCGGCGTCCGCACTTCATCGTAATCGCGATGGAATTGAAGCCCTCTTGCGAATTGCTCCAGCTCATTGCGAATGATCATCCCGTTCGGCAAAAAGAATGGCATGCCGGGCGCTTCTTCCGAAAACATAAAGAGGCCAAGCTCTTTTCCCAGCTTCCGATGATCCCGTTTCTTGGCTTCCTCAAGCAGCAATAAATGCTCATCCAGCTGCGACTTCTTGGGAAACGCCGTTCCGTAGATTCGCTGCAGCATTTTATTGTCGGAGTTCCCCCGCCAATAAGCACCCGCCACACTCATTAATTTGAACGCTTTGATTCTGCCCGTGGATGGAAGATGCGGCCCTCTGCATAAGTCAACGAACTCTCCCTGCTCATATACCGAAATAACCTCGTCCTCCGGTAGTTCACGTATGAGCTCCGTTTTATACGGATCATCTTGGAATATGCGTTCAGCCTCCTTACGCCCCACTTCCTTGCGAAGGATCGGCAGGTCTTCCTGAACGATCTTCAGCATTTCTCGTTCGATGGCAATCAGGTCATCGGCCGTAATAGAATGCCCCAGATCCATATCGTAATAAAAACCATCCTCAATGACCGGCCCCACCCCAAGATGAACAGATTCACTGCCGTATAGCCGTTTCACGGCCTGAGCCATCAGATGGGCCGTACTGTGCCGGTATACGTACAATCCGTCCTCGGAATCCAGTGTAATGATGCTTACTTCCGCATCTTCACGAAGCTCATGATTCAAATCCACAAGTTTGCCATCCACTTTGGCCGCAACCGCATTTTTCTTCAGTCCTGAATGGATGGATTCCGCGATTTGGATCATCGTCGTTTGTGCAGGATACTCCTTCTTGCTTCCGTCCTGCAGCGTTACTACAATTGACATTGTGATCCCTCCATCAAATTTAGATTGAACGCAAAAAAGCACTCGATCCCTAAGGGACGAGTGCGTTCAGCTCGTGGTTCCACCCTAATTTGATCCGAAAATGGCAAACGCTCGTACTGCCGCGCGCTTTGTCGGATCCTCATTCAGACATCCGGTAACGGGGATGATTCGGTGTTTTCTAGTTTCCATTTCGATTGTCGAACGACCGATCTGGGTTCAAAAACACAGCTACAAAGGGGTAATTCAAGAAACAAGCGCGGAAGAAGCTTTCACCAATCGCCTCTCTCTCTGGACAGGTCGTTTCACGAATCATGTCTTTGATCGTTGCTGATAGTAAAGTACTATAAGTCAGTTTTTTCTAATTGTCAAACCTAATTTCAAAGATAGTTGGATGTTAATTTGGATAACATTTCTCTCCCTCAAGTATCCTATGTCAGCATCTTTTCCATGTTTACGATTCCTCGTCCTTCAGTGTCATTTTGATCAAATATCCAATACCCAAACCGACCAGAACACCCGGAAAAGCATGGTCTAACGTTAAACCGATCCCGGCTCCGATGATGACGCAAGCGTAAATAATGATATCTCCCTTTTTCAATTCTCCCATCTCCCTCTTGTCGATATGTATGACATTCTCCGTGATTTTCGTTGACGAATTATATCTTACAAGATGACGCCGCGTCACTTTCAAGCGTCTATTGAGAAGTTGTCAAATTCACGAATGAATCCATAACTGAAAACAAAAAAGCCGCTGCTAACCAGCAGCTTTTCATTCATAAAGATCGATAATTGAATATTGTTCATTGCGTCAATGAATACCCTAGCCGGATAAATCTCCCTTGTTTCTGCGTGAAGCGAAAACGTTTAATAACTTACCATATTACACTGCTTCCCAAGGAGGGTTGTCCATGGATATGTTTATCGATTTAGGAGTCAAACTGATCATCAGCTTTTTCGGGCTATGGATCATCACGTTTGTTACTGGGCGCAAAACCATCAGTCAGCTTACACCGCTTGACTTCTTATCTTCCTTAATCCTGAGTGAAATCGTTGGGGCAAGCCTCTATGATGATAAAGTAAAATTGTCCCATTTGTTATTCGCTCTAGCGTTATGGACAACCATGTCTTTCCTCTTCGAGAAGGCAACCACGCACTTTGTCAAGTTCGGCTATTTAACGGAAGGGCGGGCGGTTCTTCTGATCGATAACGGAAAGCTGAACCAAAAGCTGCTCGATAAATACGACATGGAATATAAACAGCTGCTGTCCATGCTCAGAAGGCAAAATATTTTCTCATTAACCGAAGTCAAATACGCCATTCTGGAAACGGACGGCTCGCTATCCGTCATGCGCAAACCCGAATACGAGCCGCCGACGGCCCAGGATCTTGGCATCGAAGCCAAGCCGGATCCCTTTACGGTAACGGTTGTCGATAAGGGAAGACTGCTCGAGGAATCCATGCTGGGCAAGCACATCGAACACAACGATATTCAATCGAAAGCGCGGGAGCAAGGTTTTGAATCCTTGGAAGATATCGCATACGCGGAATATGGGGATGACGGAAAGCTCTATGTCTTCTCCAAAAAAGAGGTTCAGGATTGAACTTATACCCTTAGATGATCGCAACGCAAAAAAGCCTGATTCCCAGGCTTTTTTGCGTGTTTCGTATATTTTAACGACAAAGCGAATTCGACGATATTCTTCCGGAGCACCAAGTTCTATCCCTTTCTCAAAAGAAATCCATGAGGTGGGTTTGGCCTGCAGGAATCATCGTTTCCAGCTGTGCTGCAGCCTTAGCATCCCCGGTCAGGCGGTGGATGGAATACAGTGCCTGCGGTCTTTTATATCCGGTAAACAAGGCCGACAGCGTCTGAATGTCGGTAGACAGATCCGCCTGCTCCCCTCGATCGGATGGGAGCTCCGATAGCTCCGCGTTCCCCTCTCCATTCACCGACAGCCTCCACAGGCCTGCATTCCAAGGCGCTGCGGAATCCTCCACCTCGATGGTCAGGACAGCCTCCCGACCCGCTTCAAATGCATACTGCTCCACGAAGGATTGTAAATCCACGATACGGGCCATGAAGTAAGGAACCGTTTCCCGGGTAACGCGTGGATCCGGCAGCATATAGGGCAGCTGGTCATCCGTCGGCACCATCGTCATGGTCACCTGCTCGATCCTGGAATCATGGTTCGCAAAAAAAGTCCAGAGTCCGCTTCGGGCTTCTTCATTCAGGAAAACAAATTCATCGCACACCAGTTCTTTGTCTTTTAGCTCATATAACGCATAGCCCGTCGGTTTGCCCTCGGCAGAATAATAAACAACGCTGTGATTGTCTCCCTGCAGGACGAATCTTGTCCACCATGCCTCTTCGCGCACAAGGGTACCGTTATACCGGCTGACAAAGGCCTGATACATGCCATCCAGTACAGCAATGTCGTTTACATCTCTTACAACGCGGCCCGGCACCTCCACTTTACGCGGAAATTTGGACACCGGAATGACGTACTTATAATATTCCGCGAACAATTCCCAGCCAAACTTGCGATAAAACGGGATCGAGAACGGATGCAGGAAGGAAAGGGTCTGTCCCTTGCCCTTCATCTCTTGCAATGCATGCTTAAGCAGCGTCGAGACATGTCCCTGTCTGCGGTTCTCCGGCCATGTTGCCACGCCCGCAATGCCGCCCATAGCGAAAGTGTTCCCCTGCAAATAGACCTGCAGCGGAATGATGGTCAGTTTCGCCTGCAGCTCTTCCCCGTCAAAAATCCCCCAGAATCGCTCTGGTTTAAAATGCTTCTGATTGGACTCTCGCTGCTCCGGCGTCAGCGTATATTGAAAGGCATATTCGGATAATTTCGTGCTGATGTCAAATTCATCCGTTCTTAATTGTCTAAGTTCCATTCTTGCTTCACCTCTCCAATCTTCATATGTACGTTAATTGCTGAACTGACGCGTGTTATCCCGGCACGAAAAAGTGGGTTCCGAGGCACATGACCAGTATAACATCGCAGCTGTCTATGCGGTACAAAACACCGTCCGATTTCAGGTGAATATTCACCCGTGCATGAATACAAAAAAACTTAGAATATTTTACACAAACTTTTAGTAAGCTACTTGACAAAGATAACCCACTAAGATTATGATTAGCTCATGCAAAATAACAAGCACACCATGATCACAATATATTCAGAATAATCGGGAGGTAAGAACAGTGTCCAAATTGAATATCGGTATTATTTTAGGCAGTACCCGTCAAGGTCGTTTAAGTCCGCAAGTAGGTGAGTGGGTTAAACGTATCGCTGACGAGCGCGGAGATGCAAACTACGAAATCGTAGATATCGCGGATTACAAGCTTCCGCTTTTGGGCGAAGCCGACGCGACTGAACAAGCAACGGCTTGGAATACCAAACTTGCAAGTTTGGACGGCTTTGTATTCATCGTTCAGGAGTACAACCACAGTATTTCCGGCTCATTGAAGAACGCACTCGATTATGCCCGTGAGGCATGGAACAATAAAGCTGCAGGCATCGTGAGTTACGGTTCTGTTGGCGGCGCACGCGCTGCCGAGCATTTGCGCGGAATCCTGGGCGAGCTGTCCGTAGCGGACGTTCGCGTACATCCTGCCCTCTCGTTATTCACTGATTTCGAGAACGGCTCCGTCTTCAAACCGGCTGATCTGCATCTAGTCAACCTGAATGGCATGCTTGACCAAGTGCTTGCTTGGAGCGGTGCTTTGAAGACACTGCGCTAATCTCTAATAAATAGGACTGCCGCCGCTTCATCTTCCGATGAGGCGGCGGCAGTCCTTTTTTTCTGGCATCCACGCTTCATACCGAAAACCTGCGCCTATTCGATATCAATATGAAACGTTTCGTTTAGCCCATTCTTGCCCTCGGGCGTGATTTTAATGGCCCGGGTTTTTGGCATGCGTTGTACCCAACCTAATTCCAATAGTCTTTCCAACAGCGCATGGCCCAGCGCCCCGGCAAGGTGATGGCGTCTTTCACTCCAGTCCAAGCATCGGTGCGTGAAGGAGCGGCGTTTTCTCTTCACGCGCTCCAGATCGATTTGAAACGCCTTGAAGAAGCCTTCTCCTTTTTCGGTAACCGTAAATTGATGATCCACTTCGGATAAAATCCCTGCACTGAGAAGCGAATCCGTCAATTGTATTCCCAAACTCCCCGCAAGATGATCGTAGCAAGTCCTTGCATGGCGAATGGCTTCGTGCTCCAATGCTTGGTTGAATGATCTTATTTCAACGGGAGGCGTTATCGATAGTAAGGTCTCCATGATCCGGGCAACCTCCTGGTTCTCTATTCCGTAATAACGATGCCTTCCCTGTTTTTCGACGGCCACCAGATTTGCCGCAACCATTTTGGATAAATGAAAGCTAGCCGTTTGCGGTTTGATATTTGCCATGTAGGCCAGCTCTCCTGCCGGGTGGTAACGCCCATCCAATAAGACGGTCATGATGGCCGCTCTCGATGCATCGCTTATGAGTGAGGCTACCTGCGCTATGTTCGGACTCGCATTCATCTCCATCCCTCCTGATGTAATCCATATTTCGATGAGCATCGAACATTTTCTATTTTACAATGATTTAGGATAGAAAGTTAATAGGAGGAACGTTTTATGAAAAAAACTGCTCAAATGATTGACACCTAACTAATTAAACCAAAAATCCTATACTATGGAACCCCGGTTATTTTGCTCAACACCCTGAATGAAGATGGCACCGTCAATATCAGCCCCATCTCCTCATCATGGGCGCTGGGAGAACATATTATTCTTGGCATCGGGCTCGGGGGCAAGGCGATTGAGAACCTGGAACGGCATCCTGAATGCGTCATCAATATTCCGGATCCTTCCTTGTGGGAGAATGTCGAACGATTAGCCCCGTTGACAGGGAAACACCCCGTTCCGGACTATAAGCTGAAGAGCGGATTCACATATGAAAAAGATAAATATGCGCATAGCGGATTAACGCCTGCGGATTCCGTCACCGTCAGGCCGTCTCGTATCATGGAATGCCCGATCCAGATTGAAGCCAAGGTGAACCACATTCGGCTGCCTGACGACTCGCCCTTTTTTGCCATTGTCGAAACACAGGCTGTTCAGGTGCATGCCCATCGCAGCATCATCATGAATGAACAACACATTGACCCCGGCAAATGGAGTCCGCTCATCTACAATTTCCGGCACTATTATGGGCTCGGCCCGTCAGTAGGCAAAAGCTTTCGAGCCGAAACCTAATATTCGAGGAGCATAAGGAAGAGGCCCGCCATGTATGGCGGGCCAATCCTGTTCGTGCTTGTGGTTTACGGCTTGACCGGAATGGTCATTTCCAGATCCTGCAGGTATGTTTTATCTCCGAAGCTGTCCTTCCCTTGACCGACAACGCTCCAATCCTTGTTGTTTACGGTCAGGGTAAACGGTTTAATCGTGATGGATTTCGGAGTTCCGTTTACAGGACTGTACAGTTGATCGATATGATATTCGGTCTCCGGCTTGCTGTTAAAGTAATCAAACTTCCGCGGAGTCAGCACATTTCCTTGATCATCCACCAGCTCATAATAGACCATGCTCGCGCTGTAATCGCCTGTTTGCTCTGCAGAAGACGGCACCTCGCCTTTACTGTCCAGTACCAAGCGGGTCGATACTGGTGAAATATCCAATTGCTTGACGGTATAACTGAATGGTCCATCCGATTTCGTAGCCTGGTCAGGCTTCACGACAACCGATTTATTAGTGACATTCACAGGGACCTTGAATTCAAAGGTTTCATTCACTTGAGTTACGTTGGCCTGAATGGTCAGCTCGAATTGATCGGGTAATTTCAGACCCTTGGTAAGCTCAACGATATAGGCATTGTCCTGTTGCGGATAATCTCCAAAGTTCCCCTCGCCCATCGCCACTTCTTGTCCGTCTACCAGAATTCGCGGCATTTCGATATAGCCTTTTTCCTGATCTTCCTTAGCTACTTTTCTCGACTTAACATACTCACTATCCTGATTACCAATTAACGTAGCATCTTCGCTAATATACGGAGAAGCTGTACCCGGTAAATCCACCCCCTCGCGCTCCAGGATAATGGACAACCGGGTTCCATCATATATAACGTCAGCTACCTTCAACGTCACGCCATCGTGAGTTACACTCAAGTTTGGTTCGGATAGAATCCCTTGCTCTATAGCAGCTTTAACTGCATCTTCGCTGGTTCCTTCGAATATCACGCCGAGCATCGGAATTTGCTTCAGGGTTGCTGCCATCACCGGCGATACAAACCCCGAACCGATCACGGTTCCTCCCAGCACAGCTGCTGCGGACGCAACGAGTATCGTTCTTTTAATAACATTCGGTTTAGGTTTGGTTGATAATCTTGTCATTTCACGCTCTCCAATTCGGTTCATGATTTGATCACTCATACTTCTCTTCGATAAAGACGATTCACGAATCATTTCTTCTAGTGCATTCATTTCAGCGAATTCCGTTTGTTTCGGCGATTGTCCCACGTGCCACCTCTCCTTTTTGGCTTATTCGGTCCATCAGTTTATGCCGTAACCGTTCATACTTCTTTCGTATCGTTGCTGATTTGATTCCCATAATGTCGCTGATTTCCTCGAAGGTATACTGTTCAACCGCCTTCAGCAGCAGTATGTGTCGTTCTTCTGCTGTCAGGTAGCTTAACAGCTCGTACACAACCGGCTCGTGCTGAGATATTTGCATAACCGGCTGCTGTTCCTTGCAATGCTCGATCAGGTTAAAAAAGCGGCTCTGCTTCTTTTTGATATTGATCAAATGATGATAGGCCATTTTATACAACCAGGCGGAGAAAGACACTTGTCTCTTGTACTGATGAAGATGTTCATAGGCACGAATAAAAATCTCTTGTACCGCATCTTCGGTCTCCGCATGATTTTTGAGAATATAGTAGCAGTACGTGTACATCTGCCGCTCAAACTGGATTATGATCGCTTGGTATGCTTGCTTGTCTCCTGCTTTGACTTGTTCTACAACCGCTTCAATGGCTTCTCTTTTTCCTTCCGCTTCCCCGGGGATGGTTGGCTGCAAGCGAGCTCACCTCCTTCTTTGTTTACCTATATAACAATCCTAACAAGCGTCGTTGTGACACGAATTGTTTTATGTGGTGATATAACATGAACGAAGCTCTTGCCTTGTAATAGAGCCTGGATGCTGGGTATGAGCTTCATTTAGCGTCCGTTTAGCAGCTACAGCTTGGGATAACTCTTAACATAATTCAAGAATCGTTTCGTTGCCGGAGATACTTCCCGCAAGGAGCTTACCGCAATGCCAAGCGATCTGAAGCTCTTCTCCTTCAATTCGATCAGCCGTATATTCCGCCGCTGCCCTCGCAGCACAAGTTCGGGAAGAATGCTGATGCCCAGGCCCTTCTCCACCATGGCCATAATGGCATAATCGTCCCCAAGCGTATATTTGATATCCGGCTGGGTCGGGGCTTTCTCCAGCACCCGGTTCACATCGTAATCGGAGCCTTTGCTGGGCATAATAAACGGTTCATTCTCAATTTGGGTTAACGTAATGGAGTCCTCGGAGCTAAGCGGATGTTCCATTGGCAGCAGTACGAGCATCGGGTCTTGATGCAGCGGAATCGCATCGAATATATCCCACGTCGGAAGTGACAGAAAGCCGCAATCAATCTTGCCCTCCGCGATCCAATCCTCAATTTCCCGATAATCTCCTTCAACCAAACGAATCTCGATATGGGGATAATCCCGCTGGAAATCCTGGATAATCCCAGGCAGCCAGTGAACGCCGACGCTGGTAAAGGTACCGATGTGAATGGTTCCCAGCTCGATTCCATGAATGGAAGCCACCTGCTGCTCCAAATGCTCGTTCCATTTCAATATTTCCCGCATCGTCTTTACCATCTCCTCGCCATTGGTCGTCAGCTTCGCGCCTGAACGGTTTCGAACCAGCAGCGAGAAGCCGAACTCATCTTCCAGGCTGTTGATCATATGGCTGACGCCGGACTGCGTAAATCCCATCACTTCGGCGGCTTTGGTCAAGCTTCCGAGCTCGACGACCTTTAATAGAACTTTGAATTTATTAATACTCACAGAGAATCCTCCAGCCTATTTTATACATGAATTTTACTCATGTTTATTATGAAAAACATTCGTTTTACTTGTCTATTGTACGTGAGTATACTGATTCTGTTCAATCACTTGAAGGAGGAGGAAGAACTTGAAACCGCTGAAGGCCGATCTTATGATTTTGTTTATCACCATGTGTTGGGGCTCGTCCTATCTATTTATGAAAATGGGACTGGATTCGCTGGGAGCGTTCAATTTGATAGCCCTACGATTTGGATTGGCCTTTATGCTTGCAGGAGCGATTTTTTTCCCGCGCTTGCGCCGGGTTAACCTGAAGACGATCCGTTACGCCATGCTCCTGGGCTTTATTTTGTTTATCATGTTCACTGCCTTGACCTTTGGCTTGAAAACAACGACAGCATCCAATGCCGGATTTTTGATCAGCTTAACGGTGGTGTTTGTCCCATTGATACATACGTTCCTCTTTAGGAAAAAAATAGAGAAGAAACGGATCGTCAGTATTTTGCTGGCCTTAACGGGCATCGCACTGCTGACCATCCAGCTCCCTTTTGCATTTAAGATCGGGGACCTGTTCTGCATAGCGGCGGCATTATGTTATGCGCTTCATATCAATATCGTCAGCACGGCTGCACAGAAGGTCGACGCGTTAAGCCTCGGCATCCTGCAGCTGGGATTTACCGGATTGTATGCGTTCCTCTCGTCTCTTCTCTTGGAAACACCGGTATGGCCAAGCTCCACCGACTCATGGACGGCTGTCCTGGTCCTCAGCGTCGTATGCAGCGGATTGGGGTTCATCTTCCAGACGATCGCCCAGAAGTATACAACCGCCACCCGTACGGGTCTCGTGTTCTCTCTGGAACCTGTATTCGCCGCGCTGTTCGGATACTGGTTTGCCAACGAGGTCATGGATGCCAACCAGTATGCAGGAGCTGCGCTTGTCCTTCTTAGCGTTGTTCTATCCAGCATTGATGTGAACTTCAGGAAACGGTCGGCCATGAATAACAGCCCCGTAGCGTTGGAGTCCTATTCCGCTGAATTCAAGTAAAAAAGCTTGACTTATCCCTAAAAAATTTATATCTTTATATCACGGCTTAACTGAGGGCGATATCAGTTATGCAGGAACGTGATTAAAGGGGAGTAGCTGTCACAGCAAAGTCGTCATTACGGGAAATGTCCCCGGCTTTGTTGGCAACGATACGTTGTTTGCGAGACCTTTACCACACACTCTGTGGTGAAGGTCTCTTTTTGATTTCAAAAGGCCTTCACCTGCCGGTGGAGGTCTTTTTTGTGCCTTCAATAATACAACAAGGAGGAAATGGCATGGAGCTTTTATTGGAGTATGGATGGGTACTGTTAGTGCTCATCGCACTGGAAGGATTGCTGGCGGCGGATAATGCGCTGGTCCTTGCCATCATGGTCAAACATTTACCGGAGAACCAGCGCAAAAAGGCTTTATTCTACGGGCTGCTCGGAGCCTTTGTGTTCCGGATCGGATCGCTGTTCTTAATCTCGTTCCTGGTGGATGTATGGCAGGTACAAGCCATCGGCGCACTCTATCTTCTCTACATTTCGATCAATCACACGTTGAAACACTTTATTAAAGGCAAGAAACCGACGGAAGACGCAAAACCGAAACCGGACAAGCCCAAGAAGCAATCCGGCTTTTGGATGACCGTCTTCAAGGTCGAAGTGGCGGACATCGCGTTTGCCGTAGACTCGATCCTCGCAGCCGTTGCGTTGGCGGTTGCATTGCCGCCAAGCGGATTGGCGAACATCGGCGGCCTGGATGGAGGTCAATTCATCGTCATCTTCCTGGGCGGATTCATTGGTTTGATCATCATGCGCTTTGCGGCATCCTACTTCGTAAAATTGCTGCAGCAGCGTCCCGGACTGGAAGTGGCGGCATTTCTGATCGTTGGTTGGGTAGGCGTCAAGCTTGCTGTAATTACCCTTGCACACCCTGATGTAGCCCTAATCGACCATCACTTCCCTGAGAGCTCGATTTGGAAGGCTTCCTTCTACATCGTTCTCGTGCTGATTGCCGTGATCGGATGGTTTAGCTCTTCGAAAGAGAAAGTACAGGATGAAGACAATGCCATCAAGGAAGTGGAAGAACAACAGCCGGGTAAAACGCTGCAAGGCTAAATTCCCTTCCGCGTGCAATGTATACCAGGCACGAGGCAACTTCATAACATGATTCCAAACAAGACAAGGCGATTTGCTGACGGTGCTTCAACCGTTCACAAATCGCCTTTCTTCATGCTTAGATTGTCAATTGCATCTGATATAAATTCGCATAAGCGCCTTGACGGGCAAGTAATTCTTCATGCGTGCCCTGTTCTTGGATCCCGTCTTCGGACAATACGACGATTCGCTGCGCATTCCGAACCGTTGTCAACCGATGAGCGATGACAAGCGTTGTTCGATTATCGCTTAACCGTTCCAGCGAATCTTGGACCGCTCTCTCGCTTTCATTGTCCAGGGAGCTGGTCGCTTCGTCAAATATGAGGATCGGCGGGTCCTTCAGGAACACACGCGCAATGCTTAGCCGCTGCTTCTGTCCTCCGGAGAGCTTGACGCCTCGCTGGCCGATATCCGTTTCATAACCGTCCGGCAATGCCATGATGAAATCATGGGCATTCGCTCTTTTGGCTGCTGCGATGATCTCATCCTCGCTGGCCTCCATGTTTCCATACCGGATGTTATCGAAGACGGAGCCGGCAAACAAATATACATCCTGCTGCACGATCCCGATATTTTTTCTTAAGGAGTGCTGCGTAACCTCCCGGATATCGCGCCCATCCAGCAGTATGCGTCCTTCACTTACTTCATAAAAACGCGGAATCAGCGAACACAGCGTGGTCTTGCCTACGCCTGAGGGACCAACAAGAGCAACATACTCGCCAGGCTTGATGTTTAGCGAGACCTGGTTCAGCACGAATCCATAGCGGTCCTTGTATCTGAAGCTGACATTCTGAAACTCGATGTTCCCCTGAACCTGCGTGATCGTCTCGGCAAAATCGGCATCCTCGATATCGGGTTCTACCTCAAGGATCTCCATGAACCTGTCAAATCCCGTAATGCCTTCCTGGTACAGTCTGGCGAAATTAACCATGCGCTGGATCGGTTCGATCAGAATGCCGATGCATAAGAAAAAGGTCAGCAAATCCGCCAGTTCCAGCGAGGCATCCACGATTGCGGCTCCGCCGAACACAATAACGGTAATCGTAATAAGTTGGGTAAAACCGACCAGCCCTTCGTGAAAGTACGTTTCGCTCTTATACCCTTCCCTTCTGCTGTCAACGAACCGCTTGTTGGCATAGGCGAATTTCCCCTTCTCTATATGCTCGTTCGTAAACGACTTCACCACGCGGATACCCGAAAGAGAATCCTCTACTTGTGCGTTGATATCCTCGATCCGGTCCTTGCTTACCCGCAACGCCACGTTCATCTTCTTATTATAATAAAAAGCAAACGCGGCCATGACCGGGAGAAAGAGAAATACGATCAGGGTAAGCTTCACGTCGATATACATTAAAATGATGAATGCACCCAGGAACTTCAGAACGGAAATGACGATATCTTCGGGACCATGGTGATACAATTCGGTCAGCGACAGAATGTCATTGGTGGTGCGTGTCATGAGCTGCCCGGTTTTGTGCTCATCGTAGAATCCAAAGGACAGCTTCTGAAAATGGTCAAACAGCTCCCGTCTCATGTCACTTTCCATATAAGCCCCCATCATATGTCCTTTGTATGAAATGAACATATCGCACAGAGTATGGATGATGACCATAGCCAGCATGACGGCACCCACCGCATAGATTTGAATCAGCGGGCTTTGAGAATTCCCTTCCAGCACGTTGATGGTGATGTATCGTATACAGAGCGGAAGCGTCAGCGTAATGGCCGAGACAACAAAAGCACATGCCAAATCTGCAAATAATAACCCCAGGTACGGTTTATAATAGGATAAAAATTTCTTGGTCCGAGAATTCAAATCGCTCTCCTCCATTATGCCGGAGGGTTATTTAATCATATCCCTCCAAACTTGATTCATGATAAACTCCATGGTTGTTCTCATCGTAAACACCCTTCCTTGTACTTGATAATTTCATCATAGCCGATAAATGACCCCAATCCGGAGTGCAAGAATGATTTAGAATTAAAAAATCCCCTAGGAACGAAAAAGCAGGCTTGGATGCTAACCAAGCCTGCCTCTCGTATACTCACAGATTAACGATTCCATCGTTCGTTAAGCAACTCGCCGTTGATGGCGGCCGCTGCCATGGCTCCCATCGAAGCGGCCGCAATGGCCTGATACATCTCGGTGGCTGCATCACCGGCGCTGTAGACGCCCGGCACACTCGTTTTACCGAAGGCATCAATGACCACACTTCCACCTTCATTGATAT
Organism: Paenibacillus sp. HGF5; assembly: GCF_000204455.1. NCBI lineage: Bacteria > Bacillati > Bacillota > Bacilli > Caryophanales > Paenibacillaceae > Paenibacillus > Paenibacillus sp. HGF5. The sequence continues at coordinate 34,344 of NZ_AEXS01000129.1, forward strand.
CACAGCCTATAGCCGCCGGCAATTCAGAACCAGGGACCAGCTTCGGCGCGAAAAAGATGCCCGTGCACGGAATGACCGCTCCATCCTCCAATACGACTTGCTGCACCATCCCCTCGTTCGATTCAATACGATGAATCGGGGAGTTGAATAGAGGGACGTCATGATCCTTTAATTCCTGCCGTTGTTCATCCGTCAGTTCATCCGGTCCGTTCGTACAGAGGGTATACCGGTCGCTCCACCCTGCGATCACTTTGGCAAAATGCAGCGCCCCCGCACCCTTGGCAATGACGACGAGCGGTTGATCCCTCAATTCCCATCCATCGCAGTATGGGCAGACGAAGGCACTCTTTCCGTATACGTCGGCTAATCCGTTAACATCCAGCGGGCTGTCCTTCTTCCCAACGGCGAACAGCAGCTTTTTACTCCGGTATATCGTTCCCTCTCCCGTGGTAATCCGGAAATCACCATCGACTCCCGCCACGGCGGCAGCTGTATTCTCTACGAAGCGGACGGAGGGATAGGCGGTAATTTGTTCTCTTGCTATGCGGCGAAACTCCGATGGGCTTGTGCCGTCTCTCGTAAGAAAACCGTGGGTTTCCCGCGTAACCCTGTTTCGCGGCTTTCCTTCGTCAATCAACACCACGTCCTTCCTCGCTCTTCCCAATACCAGCGCAGCATTCAACCCTGCCGGACCTCCGCCGATAATAACGACATCATGCAATTGCTCGGTCATGCATACCATCACCTTTCTGGATCTTTAATGTCCATAATAAGAACGCAAGAAGACATGGGTTCTTGTAAGTTGCTCTTTGCCCAAGGAAGAATGGCCAGGGACAAATTATATTATAGACTCCTGACATCCATTATAGACAAACAAAATCTGTAATGCAAGGCTCTCCTGCTATAAAAATTTTAAAAGTTGATCGAGTCGTAATGCCGTTACCTCTATTTATAGTTTACATATTCTATTGTGATATAGGAATTATCCTCATAGATAAGGAGAGTGATGTAATGGCAGCAAGCTTCAACAATTCATCCCAAACGCAAGGCGTATCCATTATTACCTGTACGAATCGCCCTAATTATATTAAAAACTTGTTCCATAATTTCGCTAGACAATCCCATACCAAGAAAGAGCTCATTATCGTTGTCAACGATAGTACTGTCGCCCTCTCTCCTTACCAGCAAATAGCCAACAAGCATCGAAACATACAAATCTACCGCATGCCGGAGCAAGTCACTTTGGGTGCGTGCCTAAATTACGCCGTAAGCAAAACGAAATACGGCATCGTTGCCAAATTCGATGACGACGACTATTACGCCCCCCATTATTTGTCGGACAGCCTGAAGTCATTAAGAAGATCCAACGCCGATATTATAGGGAAACGTGCACATTATATGTATTTACAAGGCTCCAAAACTCTAATTCTACGGTTTCCTAACGATGAAAATCGAACCGTAACCATGCTGCCGGGGGCTACACTCATTTTTTAAGAAGAACGTCTTTAACAAAGTACGCTTTCCGAATCAAAACGTCGGTGAAGACGATCTTTTTTGTACAAGAAGTAAAAGCAAGGGCTTTAAAGTCTATTCCGGTAACAAGTATCATTTTATGGCAGTGCGGCGGAAAAATTCATCTGGTCATACATGGATCATTAGCGATCAGGAACTCATGGCCAAGCACCCTAAAGTTCCGAATGTGCGAGATTTCAAAAAATTCGTACAGCGGACGACCGGAGGCGGTCGAGCATGACGCACCGGTCATCATCCCCATCACAGCCTGCCGTATCGATCATCACCTGTACCAAAAGACCGGAATGCCTGCACAATCTGTTGGAGAATTACGTCAGACAGAATTACAGGAACAAAGAGTTAATCGTCATCTTAAATCATAGCAGTCTCAAGCTATCGGAATATCAAATGGCAGCCAAGTCATATCGCAACGTCAGAATATATAGCAAACCGGAACGATTCTCTCTTGGCAGCTGCCTTAATTATGGAGTAAAGGTCTCCAAACACGGCCTCATTGCTAAATTTGACGATGATGACTATTACGCACCCGATTATTTGCACGAAAGCGTCCGTCTCATGATCAAGACTCGCGCTGATATTGTAGGAAAGAGAGCGCACTTCATGCAGCTTGCCGGGCAAAAAGCTCTTCTGCACCGTTACCCTAACAAGGCCAATCAATGGGTTCCCCTTGTTCAAGGGGCGACCATGCTGGTTAAACGGCATGTATTCGATCAAATATCGTTCCCGAATCAAAATCGCAGCGAGTGCGTCAAATTTTGTGCTGATTGTATAGCTCGTAACTATAGAATATACTCGGGCAGTCCGTATCATTTCTTAGCGAATCGAAGACGCAACTCCAACAATCACACCTGGATCGTCAGTGACAAGAATCTATTAACTCAACATGTTAAAAAGCTGAACATAGACAATGCAAAGAAATTCGTGAGCAGAGGCTAAGCACTGCATGAATCTTAATATTCCGTATATCGCAATGAAGGAACCGGCGACTCGAGCATTTCCACAGAAACAGCGAGCTTGAGTCTGGCGTGTGGTTTGTTTAACTGAATCAGAAGAACGGTTAAGAGCCGCTCCATTGGAGCGGCTCTCATTCATGCCTAGCGAATCGAACGTCTCATTTCAAATAAACGCCATAATCCAAGATGACATTCCCATGCTCATCCGGCGTCATGAAACGGACTGGATGATAACGTTCAAAGAACCACGGGTTCTCGCCCAAGCCCCAGCCTTGTTCGGCGATTTTCGCCATGCATCGTTTATGAGGCTCCATACCGAATAGCTCCCCGTTATCCTTGCCATATAACCAACATATCCCCGCAGCGCCTTCTTCCAGATCCGCATGGTCAAATCCTTCCGGCACTTCGATATGTTTCGGGAAAAGCATGCCAATCCAATATTCAAACTGAATCCCGTTCATTCGCATAATACCGTATGAAGCACCCTCCGATTCGGGCAAACAACCAAACTGCCCGATCTTTTCGAACCAGCCATTGGCGAACCATTCTTCCCATTGGTCCGTGAAGCTTCCTGCCGCATTTCGATGCTCGTCCGTATACCGTTTGCCGATCAAGCGCGCGGACGGGATCTGTTCTTTGTACACCCTGGTTACTTCTGCAGCCATTTTCTTAACCTCCTGGGTTCATCTTTTTGAATTTATTACCTAATGAATTCTCGTCAGCGCATGGGAATCCTGCAAGGGAGCAGCAGCCCGGTTTCAACTTTTGACATGGATAATGATAGTTGAGAACAGCGGTGTGAAATTGTTCAAATCGGAAGAGAATATTTATACGGAACGAACCATCATCCCGGCCTATGGGATCAGCCGGAGCTGTTCAAGCCGGATCGCTTCGAACACTGGAACGGAAGTCCCTTTAACTTCGTCCCTCAAGGCGGCGGAGATCATCATACGGGACACCGCTGTGCCGGGGAATGGATTACGCTTGAAATCATGAAGGAGAGTCTGGACTTTCTGGCTAACCGGATGAGTTATGAAGTGCCCGTGCACGACGTAAGCTTCAGCTTTCATGAGATGCCTTCTCTTCCTCACAGCCGAATCGTCATTCGAAAAGTAAAGACCCTACATTAGGATGCGGTGAATCCAAGGACGCTTCCAAAATCGCATCTGGGATCCAGAACCCACATTGCTGCATGGGAGAGAAAATTAAAGCTTGTACATTGCGCCGTCTGCATGTCACAATACATTAGAGACTGTCAGCATGAACCTATTCATCTAGTCGTTCGCTTACACGTTCTCGGCTGCCCCTGCATTATAGCGCGGCGGCCGTACAATCAACCTATTTTGAATGGGAGGACCGCAATCATGAAAACGATGAAACTAGGAAGCAGTTCACTGGAAGTACCTGTTGTAGCCGTTGGTTGCATGCGCATAAATTCGCTGGATAAAGCCGAAGCCGAACGTTTCGTGCAATCCGCACTTGAGGAAGGAGCCAACTTCTTCGACCATGCCGACATCTATGGCGGCGGAGCTTGCGAGGAGATTTTTGCAGATGCGATACATATGAATGCGGAAGTCCGCGAGAAAATCATTCTTCAATCCAAATGCGGTATCCGTCAGGGCATGTTCGATTTCTCCAAAGAGCATATCTTGAATTCCGTCGACGGCATCCTCAAAAGACTTCGTACCGAATATCTCGACGTTCTCCTGCTCCACCGTCCGGATGCTTTGGTTGAGCCTGAAGAGGTGGCTGAAGCATTCGATCAGCTCGAAAGCTCCGGGAAAGTGCGTCATTTCGGCGTATCCAACCAGAATCCGATGCAGATCCAGCTGTTGAAAAAAGCAGTGAAGCAGCCGCTCGTAGCCAACCAGCTGCAGCTTAGCATCACGAATACCACCATGATTCAAAGCGGAATCAACGTGAATATGGAGAATGACGCCGCGGTTAACCGCGATGGCAGCGTTCTGGATTTCTGCAGACTGAACGACATTACGATTCAGCCTTGGTCGCCTTTCCAATACGGGTTCTTCGAAGGCGTATTCCTTGGAAGCGACAAGTTCCCTGAGCTTAACCAGAAGATCGATGAAATCGCTGAAAAATATAACGTTACCAATACGACGATTGCCATTGCTTGGCTTCTTCGCCACCCTGCACAAATGCAGCCCATCATCGGAACGATGAATATCAACCGTTTGAAGGACTGCATCAAAGCAGGCGATGTTACGCTGACTCGCGAGGAATGGTACGCCATTTACCGCGCGGCCGGCAACATCCTTCCTTAAGCTATAACTGAATACGGCCTCCTATCGACTTCGATGGGAGGCTGTTTCATTATTATGGCTGGGGAGAGGATGATAACGATAAGGTGCCTTTTGCACAATTTTCCAATGAAGGACGACCGACTGAAACTTACAGCTTTGCAATGCTCCGTCCCGCCTGTCTTCCCGTAAACAGGCAGCCGCCCAAAAACGTTCCCTCCAATGCACGGTAACCATGAACGCCCCCACCACCAAAGCCGGCCGCTTCTCCGACCGCGTAGAGCCCGGGGACCGGATCGCCGGATGCACTCAGCACCCTCCCCGATAGATCCGTTTGAAGCCCGCCCAGTGTTTTCCGGCTAAGAATATGCAGGCGCACCGCAATCAATGGTCCATGGGCCGGATCAAGAAATCTATGCGGCTTGGCTACGCGCACCAAGCGATCGCCTATATAATTCCTTGCTCCCCGGAGCGCCGTAATCTGCAGGTCCTTGGTAAAAGCCTGGTCCATCTCGCGGTCTCTTGCGGCAAGCTGACGCTTCAAATCGTCCAGCTTGACCAGATCGCTGCCTGCAAGCTTATTCATGCCGTCCACAAGCTCGGGCAGCGAATCGGCGACAACAAAATCCTCGCCGTGATCCAGAAATGCCTGCACAGGGCCAGGAATGCCCGAGCCTGCTCTTCCAAGCACTTTTCGGATGCTCTTTCCGGTCAAATCCGGGTTTTGTTCAGAGCCAGATAGGGCAAATTCCTTCTCAATGACCTTTCTGGTCAGAAGGAACCAGGAATAGTCAAAACCCGTATCCTGAATGGCTTTCAGGGTTCCCAGCGTATCGAAGCCCGGGAAATTCGGAGCAGGAAGCCGTTGCCCCTTGGCATCAAGCCATATTGACGATGGACCCGGCAGTATCCGGATGCCGTGCTTGGACCATACCGGGTCCCAGTTCTTAATCCCTTCCGTGTAGTGCCACATCCGGTCTCGATTGACGACCCGCCCGCCGGCTTGCTCCGTTATGCCCAGCATCCGTCCGTCCACATGCGCGGGAACGCCGGAGAGCATCGCTCGTGGAGGCTTGCCTAGCCGGGACGGCCAATGCTGCCTGATCAGCTCGTGGTTGGCGCCGATACCTCCGCTGGAGACAACCACAGCCTCCGCATAATATTCATAGTCGCCGACGACCTCGCGGGAGCTTTCTTCGCCCCGGCCGGCCGAACTCGGTGCAAGTACCGAGCCCCTTACTCCGATGACGGCATTCTCGCGCGTAATCAGCTCATCGGCTTGGTGACGCGGACGATAATCAACGACGCCGGAACGAATGGCGTCTCTGACCCTGGACTCAAATGGCTGTACGACACCTGGGCCTGTTCCCCACACAATATGAAAACGCGGAACGGAATTGCCGTGGCCCTCGGCGAGATATCCGCCGCGTTCCGCCCAGCCAACGACAGGGAAGAAGCGAATTCCTAACGAATGCAGCCATGCCCGCTTCTCGCCGGCGGCAAAGTCGACATAGGCCTCAGCCCATTTCCGCCCCCACAGATCCTCGTCCTCCTCCCGATCGAAACCAGCGGCTCCAAGCCAATCCTGCCATGCCAGTTCACGGGAGTCCCGGATTCCCAGTCTTCTCTGTTCGGGCGAATCGACAAGGAATAAACCGCCAAAAGACCACCATGCCTGCCCGCCAATAGAGCTTTCCGGTTCCTGGTCAAGCAGCAGCACCCGTTTGCCGGCCCCGGCCATTTCGGCGGTAGCCACGAGACCCGATAAGCCGGCTCCTACCACGATGACGTCATATTTCATGCATTTCCCCCGTTCTTTCCCTTTACTAAAACAAATAATTTTAACTTCACTCCAGCTTGATCGTTACAGATGGCGTTAACATGATATTCTTTACGATGTAAGCGTTTTCCTCCTTGCAACGGCATAGAATCGGCTACTCTCGAATGCCTGGTCCGTATTATTGTATGCCTTCCCATCCCCGCTAACATGTTCCACAGCAAAATAAAGTGAACCCCAAATCAAGAAGGGTTCACTCCATGGTTAAAAGTATCTTCGTATCGTTCTAGCGTAATTGTAGGCTGCGCATCCATCTCCTCATGTCTGCGCAAGGGTTAACCGGTCTTCTCCTGCGCCTCCGCCGCCAGTTTCAGGAGCTGCTCTCTGACCCGCACCACTTCTCCGATGATAAGCAGGGCCGGATTTTTCACGTTCATCCGATGAGAAATCCTGTAGATGGTTCCGAGCGTACCCGTGAAGATTCTCTCTTCCGCCCAGGTTCCTTGCTCGACGATGGCGGCGGGAGTCCACGGCGGCTTGCCGTGAGCGATCATCTCTTTACAGATGCCTTCCATTCTGCTGACACCCATGTACACCACAAGCGTATCCACGCTGTGCGCCAGCAAGTCCCACCTCACGCTCTGCTCATTACCATGGCAGCTCGTTCCGCTGACAAAAGCAACCGAGGTACTGGCTCCGCGGTGAGTCAGAGGAATTCCTGAGGACGAGGAAGCGCCCACAGCCGAGGTAACGCCTGGCACGAATTCGAAGGGAATGCCGCGTGCAGCCAATTCGCAAGCTTCTTCTCCCCCTCGACCGAAGATCAGCGGATCGCCTCCCTTGAGTCTGACGACATGATGACCGTCTAGGGCAAAGGCCACCATGTTCTCGTTGATCCTTTCCTGCGGAAGAGAATGGCGTCCGGGTGCCTTGCCGCAGTATACAAGCAAAGCATCCTTCTTCGCGTAATTCAACAGCTCATCGTTCACCAGCCGATCGTACATGATGACGTCCGCTTCCTGGATACGCCGGAGGGCTTTCAACGTAATCAGCTCCGGGTCTCCCGGGCCTGCGCCGACGATATACACCATGCCCGGCCTCATCGTCTTTTCTCGACGGAAACTGCCGTCGCCTCCATTATCCCGCGGCCTGAATAGCCGGTCGCCATCCGCGTAACCCCGCGTCTCTTACCGAATCCATATTGGGCAAAGTACAGCATCGCCCCGGTAAATACCGATCCGCCGATAAAGTTACCTATAAGCACGGGGATTTGATTCCAGAACCACCAATCAGTCATACTGACATTCGCACCCAGCATCATGCCTGCGGGGATCACGAACATATTGACGACGGCATGCTCGAATCCTTGGCCGAAGAAGAGCAGGATCGGCAGCCACATGGCGACGATTTTTCCTATCGTTGAGCTTGAGGTAAACGCCATGACAACGCCAAGCGTCACCATCCAGTTGCAGAGCATAGCCTTGATCAATACCAATAGCAAGCCGCTCGTGCCTAGCTCCTTGTAGCCGATTGTCTTCGTCTCGCTTGCTTCAATGATCATCCGAACCAGCGGATGACTCATATCCGTCCCCATCTTGGTCGCAGTAAGCGCATAGAGCCCCCCATAGATCAGACAGCCTATCACATGTCCGAGAATGACCCATCCATAATTCGCTAGCATAGAAGCCGTTGAAGCCTTCTTCTGCAGGACGGCTAACGGTAAGAGTGCAAAGCTTCCGGTGACCAGCTCTAAACCCAGCATTACAATGATGACGAAGCCAACCGGAAATAGGAGCGCGCCCGCCATCGGGATATTCGTTTGGGTCGAAGCTGTAAATGCTAGCGTGGTGGCGCATGCCAGGATAGCGCCGGACAGTATGCCGCGAATAAGCATCTGCGAAATCTTCAGCCGCGCCTTCGCGGCCCCAGCCTCGATCATGTCATGCATCACCTGATCCGGTTTCACGTAATCCATGTCGGTCTACTCCTTCTAATGAAATCAATCCTTAACATTTATGACAGCCTCAGACATGACAGCGGAATATGACTGACAACGCGTTAAGCTGTACGATCCAGCAAGTAAATCGCGCCGTTTGCCGGATCCACTTCAATCTGATATGTGTTTACATGACCCGTGTCCGGCTCTTGAACCTGTCCGCTGCACAGATCGATTTTCCAATCATGAAGTGGACAGTGCACTTGCTTCCCGCACACCATACCTTCCGAAAGCTTGCCTCCTTTATGCGGGCACTTGTTTTCGACGGCCAGAATATTCCCGTCCGACAAGCGGAACAGCGCAATTTCCGTTCCCCCGATTTCAATGGTTCTTGATCCCTTAGGATCGATTTCGTTCACGTATCCTACATGCAGTTTCGCCATATTGGTTCTCCCCCTATTTCGTCACAGCTTCGGCGTCAGGCAAAGGCACGAAATTTTTACGAAGCCCGCTGTCTGACGTAATCTCCTTCCACGGATCCTTTTGCTTGCTTAAAGACAGCTTTATTCTGGAAACAAGAGCGTCGCGATCCTCTTTCTTCTCCAATGCTTGTTTCACATGCTCCAGACCCACTCGCTCGATCCAAACCGACGTCCGTTCATTCCATTGTGCGTTCTCGCGGTAATATTGGATAAAGGCTCCCGCCCATTCGACCACCTCGTCTTCGGTCTTTACGATGCATAACAATTCCGTGGCCCGGACATGAACGCCTCCATTGCCGCCGACGTGCAGTTCCCAGCCGCCATCAATTGCCACAACGCCAAAATCCTTAATGGTGGCTTCCGCGCAGTTCCGAGGACATCCGGAAACCGCCAGTTTCACTTTGGCCGGGGTGCTCAGCCGCTCAAATTCTTTCTCCAAACGCACGCCCATACCTATGGAGTCCTGCGTGCCGAATCGGCAAAACGTGGACCCTACGCAAGTTTTAACCGTACGGAGGGCTTTACCGTAAGCATAACCGGAAGGCATATCCAGCTCCTCCCACATCCTCGGCAGATCCTCCTTCTTGACGCCGAGCAGATCGATCCGCTGTCCGCCCGTAATCTTGACCATCGGCACATCGAATTTTTCCGCAATCTCGGCGATTTTCTTTAGCTCCGAAGGTGACGTCACCCCACCGTATATCCGAGGCACCACGGAATACGTGCCATCCTTCTGAATATTGGCATGGTACCGCTCGTTCGTGAAACGCGATTCCTTCTCGTCCACGTAGGATTCCGGAAACAGCATGCCGAGATAGTAGTTCAGCGATGGACGGCACTTGGAGCACCCCTCCGGATTATCCCATCCCAGCACGTTCATCACTTCTTTCACGGTACCCAGTCCAAGACGGGTGATCTCGGCGATGATTTCATCCCGCCCCAGCGAAGTACACCCGCATATCCCTTCTTTTACCGGCTCCCCGGCAGCATCCCCGGCGTATAATTGAACGAGTCCCTCGACAAGAGGTTTGCAGCCGCCGCAGGATCCCGAAGCTTTGGTACAAGCTTTAACGGATGCGACGGTATTGCAATTCTTCGTAAGAATGGCATCTTTGATCGCTTCTTTCGATACGCCGTTACAGCCGCAAATGATCTCATCATCCGCCAGCTGAGCCAGCCGCTGCTCCGTTGATACAACGCCTGCATTAGGCGCGAAGCCTAACAGAAGCTCTTTCTCTCTACCCTTGATGGATTCCCCGCTCTTCATGAGCGAAAACAGCTTCGGTCCATCCCCCGTATCGCCGAACATAACAGCCCCGATGAGCCGGTCTTCGCGGACGACGATTTTTTTGTATACCCCTTCGACCTCATCTTGATATCGCATGGATCTGGTTCCTTCCGGGTCTGCAAAATGACCTGCGGAGAATACATCCACACCGGATACCTTTAATTTCGTTGACGTGACGGAACCGGCATATCCACTCGTCTCCACACCTGCCAGATGCTTGGCGAGTACCGCTCCTTGTTCGTACAGCGGGGCTACAAGACCATAAGCGATACCCCGATGCTCCGCGCATTCGCCCACCGCATAGACGCCGGGGACGTTCGTCTCCATATAGTCGTTAACGACGATTCCGCGGTTAACCTCAATTCCGGAGGACTGTGCCAAAGAGACGTTTGGCTTGATCCCGACGGCCATCACGATCAGGTCGGTCTCGACGCTGCTCCCGTCCGTAAAATGGAGCGCCCTCACCCGCTTCCGACCCGAGATCGATTCCGAATTTTTATTCAGCAAAAACGTCATTCCTTGTGTTTCGAGCTCACGCTGCAGCATTTTGGCTGCCGTCTCGTCCAATTGCCGTTCCATTAAATAGGGATTCAGATGAACCACGGATACATCCATGCCCAGATGCAGAAGACCTCGAGCGGCCTCCAGGCCCAAGAGGCCTCCGCCGATGACCACCGCTTTCTTATATTGCTGCGACGTCTTCACCATCGTTTCGCAATCCTGGATGTCCCTAAATGCGATCACGCCTTCCTTGTCGGCACCCGGCAAAGGCAGCATAAACGGATTGGATCCGGTCGCAATAATCAAAGCATCATATGGAGCGACAGCTCCTTGCTCGGAGAATACTTTGCGATGCAGCGTGTCGATCCGGTTCACCGTATGGCCTGCATGCAATTGGATCCGGTTCTCCTTGTACCAATCCCAATCATTAATAATGATTTCCTTCAGATCGGTTCCGCCTGCGAGCACGGATGACAGCATGATCCGATTGTAGTTCGGATGAGGTTCCGCTCCGAATATCGTAATCTCATACGCTTCGGGCGCAAGCTTGATTAAATGCTCGATAGCCCTTACTCCTGCCATGCCATTCCCGATCATCACTAACTTCTTTTTTGTTCATGGTTCGCTCTCCCTCCGTCTAACACCTTCGATCTACTCATCCATCAACAAATCTTTAAAAACCAAAATAGCCTGCATTCGATCCAGTAGAGTTGGCACACTCTTACCGGGAACGAAAACAGGCTTCTTTGCCGCTAATGGGATACACCGTTGTATCCGGGAAGTATAAAGTTCTTGAGGGAAATATACACTACGCATTTGAGTTCTGTCAACATATTTGACACGAAAATAAGAAAATTAATTAATTATCGACATTCACTCGTGATTTATGTTATATAAATTAACATAGTTTCTGTTTTGTGCTAAAGCTTAACCACTGACAGGATTTCATTTATGAAGGGAGCGTCAATCCATGCGTTCATTGCTGGTTATCCACCATCCGGTCCCTGCTTCAGAGCGAAGTGACACAGCTGCCAAGGCGCTTCTTCCGGAATTTATCCTTCGTTCATACGGATATAAGATCCACCTTGCTCGCAATGAGAAGCAAGCGTTGGCCGGAATCATGGAGGCTGACGGAACGGTTCTCCATCTTCCGGTCGCATCGATCAAGCCATGGTGCAGCACCCTTGAACAACAAAAGCGCGTGCCGGTTCTGTGGTGGTGCAGCGATCATGCCGCTTCGCAATCTCTCGAAGCATGTGAAGATGATGTTACAATTGATGGGCTTTTATTCCCCACCATGAAGGAGCATGAGCTGCATTGGACGCTTCATTTTAGTTCAAAGCATTTTTACGAACGTCAACAGTGGCATGACGAAAAAACGCAGCTCCTAGCCCGCATTGAAGAACGAAAATGGATTGATATGGCCAAAGGCATTTTATGCGAAATGAAACAAATTTCGGAATCCGAAGCCTACGATGTCCTGCGCAAACAGGCGATGAATGAAAGAAAAAGAATGGTGGACGTCGCCACCTCGATCGTTAAGCTGTATCAATTGCTGCAAGAGACCGGTTCAGGAGGTGCCAAAAAATCATGATCCACTTATTGAAAGAAGTCGGCCGCGGCAAACGCGGCGCTCGGGACCTGACTTACGAGGAAGCCCTTCAGGCTGCAGCATCGATTCTGGGTGCAGAGGCTACTCCTGCGCAGATCGGGGCCTTTTTCATCGCTGAACGCATCAAGATGGAAAGCGTGGAAGAATTGGAAGCATTCGTGAAGGTCAGTCGTGAATATGCGGACCGTTCGTTTCTACATGCGGGTATCGACTGCGCAGGTCCTTATGACGGCAGAAAGTCTTCTTTTTTCTCGACGTTAGCCACTGCATTTGTCCTCGCGGCTGCCGATCTGCCCGTTACGCTGCACGGGACTGCATCCCTCCCTCCAAAGTGGGGGATCACCTTGTCGGATATACTCGCAGCGAAAGGAATAACCGGACCGGCATTGGCAAAAGACTCATGCATCAGGGCGGCCAAACAGACGGGCGTATTATATGTAGATGCGGAAGAATGGTGCCCTCCGCTGAAGCACCTTCGCCCGATTCGCGAGGAACTGGGGATGCGGACCGTGCTCAACACGGCGGAAAAGTTCGTCGATTATTCCCATTCCCCGTATTTAACCTTCGGCGTTTACCATAATACGGTCTTTGACCGGTTAAGCCGACTGATCATGAAACTCGATTATCGTAAAGCGATCATTATTCAAGGCAGTGAAGGCTCCGATGAACTATTCATTCACCGGCCCACGCGGACATACCGGATCGAGAACGGTAAGGCCTGCCTGCAGATCATCGATCCCGAGGCGTACGGGCTAGATGTACCGGTTCCGGACATCGGCTGGACTCCTTCCGAACAAGCTGACGCTACGGCGGAGGTTCTGCTAGGCAAAGGGAATCTCGCTTTTATCTACCAGGTGCTGCTGAATGGCGCGGTACGTTTACAGTTGGCGGACAAGGTCAGGTCCGTCGAAGAAGGGATATATACCTGCAAAGCATTGCTGGATTCAGGGAAACCATGGGAGTTATATAACAAATGGTTGTCCTTGCTTACAGAATCCGATGCGGTCTCGTCAATGGGAAGGCATGCCTCGCAATGAACGGAAGAAACCCGCACCGGGTAAACGGTGCGGGTTTTTTTCATAACCTATTAAACTCCAAATCCGAATCCGAAAGCAGACAAGATGATGACCAAGAGAATAAAGAGAACCAGCACCGCTCCAACCGATCCGTATCCTCCGCCATTGTATCCAGCAACTTCACCCATGGTTCTAACCTCCTTTATTTTCGGAACACAATATCCTATGCTTGTTATATGAAAGAGCTTAGACTTTAGAGCAAAAATAAAAACATGGGTTATTGCATCGACGGATCATAAGGAAGAGCTTCTATTTTGGAGCCAGCATAATTCGGGCATAGCGAAGAATATCAGACTTGACGTCTTCCGCCCAAATGCTATAACGAATCTGATGCTCCTCATCCACCCAATCCAGGTGATCCCTTCCCTTCGAGTCGGCGGTGTAAACACATTCGACTCCGTTAATGACGATGGTTTCCTTGGATTCGTTCGGTTTCTCCTGCGGTACGGGCGTTCCGCCTATCGGCTGTTCGGGAACGATATCACTCGCTACGACTTGAAGCTTTACTTTGCCTTTTTCATAGTTCAGAATCGCGGCTGATGCTTCATTCACCTTCATGATATCGGAATACACGAACTTCTCGCCGTTCGCAGCCTTCCCCTTCAATTCCTTGTCCAGCTTCTTGTATAGGCTCGACGTTCTTTCAGGACTCTTTAAGTAAACAACCGCGTTCTTGAAAGTGTACCCTTTCGGCAAGGTTGAAGGCTTGGTCAGGGACGGTGCACTCATTGCCTTCGACTTCGCCAAATAATCCGTATACTTAGTGAAAGCAAAGCCTTTGGATGCGAAGTAGATTTGATCTGTCCGGTTAAATTCCTGATCGGCAGCATAGTAGGCAATCATCTGACCTGGCTTAAGTCTGTTGACCAAGTCCTTGATTTGATCGTCATATGAAACGATTCCCTTCTCCGGTTTGGCAGACATCGTCTTCGAAATCGATACGCTTTCGGTACTGGCTGCGTATGCGTTGACAGATCCAACCATCATCGTGGCTGCGAGAAGTAATGCGACTTTTACCTTGTTTTTTATCATGTTACCATTCGTGCTCCTTTCGGCGGCAAAGCCTTTTGAGTTGGTTTTATTAACATCTCGTATAACACCTTGCCGTCATCAAAAGGGACATTTTGTAAAGAAATCGGATACCTTTACGGAATAAGCCCTGCCGCAATCTTCGCAAACTCATCCTTGGACAACGGATCCTTTGGGTCATCCGTAATTATATACAGCACCTCTTCGCTGTCGCTTAGCCAAGTCAAGCTGCGCGAAGGGCTGGATGGACTGGCTGACAGAATCATTTCTTTCCCTTTCACCTTTATTTTTACGGCTTGGTTTGTGGGCACCCCGGCCTTGGAGCCCTTCTCTCGGGCAAAAGCTACCATCTTGATCCGGTTTTCATCTTTACGATATTCCATTCCTGTAGATGCAATCTTGTACCAAGGAACAATCTTATAGAACAGTCCCTGTTCTTCATCCGACTGCTCAGCCTGCTCTTTGAGTTCATTCAGAAGAGTTTCATACTCCGGTGTACCCCATACGGGCTCGTTCCTAATTTGAATCTGTCCATAATCAAATCGATACCCTTCCGGTACATAATCTGGCTCTAGAAGCACGGGAGCGTTTTTTTCCTCGATTTCTTTTGCGAGTTCCTGATAATTCGAATGCTTAGTCAACATATAAAAATATTTCAGAGGTTGTTCTTTGACGAGTGGAGTCATATGCAGGTCCTTGATATAAAACACCGCCTGTTCTCCCGGCTTTAACCTCTTTCTCAGCTCTTCTTCCGTCTCTTTTACACGTTTGGCGTTATATTCCGATTCGGAATATTCCCATGGCTTTATGGTCGACAGAATGACTTCGCCTTCCTTGTTCTTGATCTGTATCAAGTATTGACTTGCGTAAACACTAAGCGACGAAAGAATCAAAATCGCAATAAGCATTGCAATAATTAAGGTTTTCTTCCGATTGCCATTTCTACCGTGTTTCTTCCGGTGAATTAGACGTACCTTATGCATGATGGCGGGGGTCACGTCAACTTCTTCATCCACAGAGTGCAATTCCATGCTTCTCAGAATTCGATCTTGCTCCGGCTGTCCCGAATCTCGCATAACCCCGTCACCTCCTTCTCCTGGATAAGCTTGATGACTTTCTGTTTCATCCGAGCATATTTTTTCTTCACCGCGCTTAGATTCTTATCCAGAATCTGCGCAATCTCCGTAAATGGTTTATCTTCATAAACCCGCAACACGAGCAGATTACGCTCCTCTACCGAGAGCTTGGTCATGGCATATTCCAGCGGTTCGCTAAACCATTTGCGCTCCAGCGTCTCTTCCACGCTATCAGCATAACCCGCCGGTTTGATCAGTCGGCTTACTCGCATGCGAACCCGTCGCTTACGTAGAATATTGAGACAATGATGGTATGCAATCTTGTACAACCATGATGAGAATGAAACCTTGGCTTCATAGGTATTAAGCTTGGTAAACGCTTTGATGAAGATATCCTGGACGGCATCCTGCGCATCCTGCTTGCAGCCGAGCATTCGGCAGCAGTATATGTAAATCTGTTTTTTGTACGTTTCGACGATAGGCTCGAAACAATCCACCTCACCGGCCTTAACACGTCCCACGTACTCCTCGATCGAATCCAATTCGAAGACGCACCTCCGTGTAAATCTTATTTACGTCTGTATAACCCCTCATCTTCCAAAAAAGGGACACCCGAAACATAAATAAAAAACAACTCATACCTCAAGTATGAATTGTTTTTCCGCCATGTCGATCACTTCTTTTGTTTAGAAGACATATATATGTGTCAGACTTTACTCCCGCGAGGATACAAACTGAAAGATCAGCATCTCTTTGTCGTTCCTCGTTGCAACAAATTCCTGCATGCGAGAGGGCGAAACATAGTTGTGCATCGTCTTTCTCCAGAATGCCTGCGCCTGCTTATTGCGATCGGTGGCATTCGTCTGGACTTCCCAGCTGCCATCATGCTTGCCGAACACTTGCGATGCAGCATTCTCAGCAACATGTTTGCCCCGGAAGGGTTTCATAACAAAAAACTCATTCATATAAAATTCACTGCCAAAAGTGTACGGCGGGGTTGCTACGAGGGCGAACCCTGCCGGGATACCTTCCACTCGAATCAGATAGGGAAACAAAACCAAGGGCTTCTCCCACCATATATCAAAAACTTGATTCTGGTCATATAAGGTTCTAGTATCGTCATCCTCAAAGACGCCGTATCGATTCGGCTTCCACCCCCATATCTCCGATAAATCGTGCAAATATAGCGGATATAGATTGTTAATCATAAATTTGGCGGAAGCATCGGTTAACTCCACGGTAACTTTCATATATTTCCCTCCATCCTAGACATATTCCAAACTCTTGAAATACTGCATTTTGCTATCTATAAAACCTTCATCAATGTCGGCAATGCCCACAAATTCCGAATCGCGAAAACATAGACCAAAGAGCCAAAGCTGCCGAACGGCAACAAATACAGGGACAGCAGCAAGATCATTTTCGCTGAGAGATCTGACGCTGCAATACCCACTCAGAAAGGCGTCCCATAATCTTTCGACTTCCTCCGGGTCATGTCTGCTATGTATTTCTCTGGCCAGCCTAAACTCCGCAATATCGTAAGCTCTCCAGCCGTAACCGCATAAATCAAAATCATAATGGGTCAGCTTTCCGTCCTCTGTCCATGCAGCATTCGTATTGCCGTGCAAATCTCCGTGGCACACGCCCCAATCTAAACCTTGAACCTTAAGCTCAGAGATTCGTTTCTTAAGTTCCGTTGCCATTTCACTAAGGTAGTTAACATCCGTCAACCGATGCTCCATATAGGATCTGATGATGGATAAAGGCCGCTCTATAAGAAACTCCATATCCAGCCGTTCCCTTGCAAACCGACTTTCAAATTGATCCGCCACCTTATGCATATGGCCGATGGATTTACCGAACCGGTAACTGTCCGCTGCGGCGTGAATCGGCATCTCTTGTCCTTCCGCATATTGAAATAGAACCCCGTACCGGGTTCCCTCCATGACGTTAAATCCGCTAAGGTACGCGCCGTCTTTTCCCGGAATGGGCTCTGACACGCTGATCCCGTTCGCACGGAGAAACCGCAGCAATTCCAATTCAAACTCGATGTCAGGCCGGCTTCTTCGATCAGCCCTATAGATGCGGAAGATATACTTATCAACATCTGTTTCAACTGCGTACGTATCGTTCATACCCCGCAAGAAATACTGAATTTTCATAACGGAACCGATCTCATAATGGTGTTGGATATGTAACCCTACCGCTTGTTTAGACAGAAGCGAGTAAGTGACAGGAAATAAACTCAATCCAAATCCCTCCTTGCACTCAAGGGTATCATCCTCGACAAACTCTTATATATAGGCCGTATGATTATAATTATTTTTTATACAAGCCGCGGTACGTCGTAATCACAAAAAAACAATAAGCTCTCATGACTTCACGCGCAACAGAAGCATGCAAAAAAAGAAGCATGCAAAAAAGAAGCAGCCCGATGACTGCCTCTTGTTGTTCGATAACCTGTAAATCCGTATCCGTGCAGACTTACTGATTCAAATCGTATAAACCGGGTGCGTGCTCGTTGGCAAGCTCCGGCATCACAGGTAACGGGAAACCCTCCGGCGGTTGAACCACTTGTAATTCTCCGCCGTTTCTGCTAGGTGTTTGACCGCTAAAAATTTCGCCGATGCGTGTATCATCCAGCCTGAAATTGAACTGAGCGTTATGGAAGCCCATATCAACGTACTTCTGACATTCCGGGTATTTATGAATGTCATAATTCGGAACAGGAAATATTTTGCCCCATTCCACGCCTAGCGTCTCCAAAGCTTTTGCAAAAGCATTCTGATGTGCATTATCCCGCACGATGAGGAAAGCCAACGTTTCGCGGAAGGCCTTGTTCGTACTCATCTCATAAATTCGTGTTTTTTGAAGCACTCCCGTAGATTCAAGTACAACATTATCGAGCAAATTACCTACCAGATTGCCGTGATCGTACACGTAATTTCCCATCCACGGATTTCCGGCGGCGTCCACAGGCAAAGAACTTTGGGCTCCCATAATAAAATGATGCGGATTCGCATGTTTAATCGCTTCATTCAGCGGGGCCGCATCCGTGCCGGAATTACCCGCGCCTTCTGCGCCAGCACCGGTAAGCAGCTGGTTGATTGTATGTTGAACCAATTCGACATGGCTGATTTCTTCCAAAAAAACGCCGCGGATCAAGTCGCGGTACTGCGTTGCCTTTCCTCGAAAATTGCTGCTCTGAAAGAAAAACTGCATCATCGTCCGCATCTCCCCGAATCGGCCGCCTAACGTTTCTTGCAGCACTTTCGCAGCTGCGGGATCCGGTTTATCCGGAACGATCAGGTTGATCAGATCCTCTTTATAAAAATACATGTGCATATCCTCCGCTTTTTCAAATGGTCACCAATCCAGTTTGCGTTGAGCCCTCTTTTTCCATGCGTCTGCACCCGATACAATGATTTCCTGCAAATTTCCGAGAACTTCGTTCTGATTAGAATGAAACAATAACCTCCTGTACATAATGACTCTGTTTGGATAAATATTAAAGGAGCGAATATTGATGGGTATTTTAAGCGGAAACCCTAAAGATGAGCCCATGCATTACGGGGAGATTTTTAGCGTATGGGAAACCTCCATGCTGGCAAAGGGAATGGTGTCCTGCTATGAGGCTTATTTGAATCACGCGGGAGATAAAGACCTTAAAAAAATTCTTCATGATCTGCTGGATCAGGCTAAACTCGAGATTAAAGAATGCGATGAGCTGCTTACCGACAACGGAATCCCGCCTGCACCGGGGCTTCCCGAAAGACCCCCTGTCAAGCTTGAGGATATTCCGGCTGGCGCAAGATTCACGGATCCGGAAATCGCGGCCAAAATCGCAGCGGATACATCACTCGGACTAGTATCTTGCAGCCAAATCATGGGACAATCGATCCGGGAGGATATCGGTGCATTATTTGCTAAATATCATCTCGTCAAGACCGCGCAGGGTGTGCGAATCCTTCAGATGAATAAGGAAAAAGGCTGGCTCATTCCGCCGCCGCTGCAAATCAAGAGACCCGAGTAAAAATATCATTTCCCAATCTCTTGAAACGCTGAGCCTTGACGATCCACAAGCCAAAGAAGCAGCGATCAACGCTGCTTCTTTTAGTTAACCTATTCCC
Organism: Paenibacillus sp. HGF5; assembly: GCF_000204455.1. Classification (NCBI taxonomy): domain Bacteria; kingdom Bacillati; phylum Bacillota; class Bacilli; order Caryophanales; family Paenibacillaceae; genus Paenibacillus; species Paenibacillus sp. HGF5. The sequence continues at coordinate 53,995 of NZ_AEXS01000129.1, forward strand.
TCACTCCCAGCGAGGCTTCCATGTTCCGACTGAAGCTGTTTGGCCGACGGAGGGCTTTTGGCCTGCTGCCTGCCAATAAGGAACATACCGAGAACGACCAGGATGCCCCCTCCCCACTGCTCCCATCCTGCGGGTTCTTTTAGTACGATGACAGATAACAATAGAGCCGTGAAAGGCATCATGCCAGAAAAAGCGGCAGCTGTTGAAACATGGCAGCGCTTGATGCCGGCATACCACATGATGAACGCTACGGCCGTCACGATCGGCCCATACCATATCAGTGCGAACCATTCCCGTAATCCGATGGCAGCCAGCGAAGTGAAAGGAACCTCGAAACCAGCGGGAATCAAGCATAATAGGAAAGCGATCGCAGAGACAAGCGTCGTTTGGACTCCAGGATGCATGGCATGATTTGGAGAAGACGTTTGCTTCACCGAACCGATACGGGATAGCAGGTTGAAGCCGGATTCGGATAGAGCCGCGCAGAGCACCAGCAAGTTCCCGTATACGTGCTGCACCTTGAAAGAAATGCCGGGCGTGAGCATTCCTTGTAATACGAGGATGCCTCCTACCGTGCTGAAAATGCCTGCCAGCTTGCCGCCGCTAACCGACTCTTTCAGAAACACGAATGCCAACATCACGGTAAAAGCAGGCGTAGTCCCCGTGAGTATTCCGGCTTCTGCCGTGCTAGTATGAAGAAGGCCATGCAATAGAAGCATCCGAAACAGAAACATACCCAAGAGGGCCTGAAAAAACAGATCCCCCCACTCACCCCATGACAGCCTTCCAACCGTTCTCTTCAAATCCTTCATGCAAAGAGGAATCATGCATAACAAAGCCAGCAATAAACTGGCCGCCGTTATCGTAAACGCACCTAACTTTCCGTTCAACAGCCACGCCGTGATGACAGAGGTTCCTGCCAGCGTGAAAGCCCCCATTAAATAAAGCATTCCTTTCCATCGTTCCAACACGATCACATCCCCTTGAAATCTCCAATCGATAGCCGCTAATCTATGCTACAATCATAGGAAATTAACTGGTATGATGAAAGAGCCAGTTGAACTCAAATATAAGCATACCAGTTGGAGGTCGGGCCAACATGTGGGGAATCAAATTACATCGGAACAGCGAAGTATCACTCAAACGCCAAATTTATTTGGCCATAAGGGATAAGATCGTTCACGGGAACCTGCCGTCAGGAGAAGCCGTCCCCTCTTCCCGTCAATTGGCCAGAGATCTGAACGTGTCTCGTGCCACGGTCAACGAAGCTCTGGACATGCTGAACGTCGAGGGCTATGTCGTCAGCAGACAAGGAGCGCCGACGCGCGTCGCCCAAGGCATCGTGCTGGATCCTCCGACTGACGCCGAACCGCGGACGCAGAAAGAAGGCCCTCCTGACTTTGCAGCGGATTTTCGTACGGGCCAGCCAGAACTGAGGTTATTCCCGCGGTACGCATGGCAGCAGATTTCATCGAAAACCCTTGGCGGCATGAGCTCCGCCCTGCTGGGTTATTCGGGTCCCCAGGGCCTGCCGGCGCTGCGCAATGAAATTTCTTTATGGCTGTATCGCAGCAAAGGACTCAGCGTGGATGCCCAGGATATATACATAACGGCAGGCGCGACGCATGCGCTCAGCATCCTTGCCGATTTGCTCTATCGGGACCGTCAGGAGATATGGTTTGAAGATCCATGCAATATCGAGATGCTGCAGACGTTTATCAATAAAGGGTATCGCATACATCCAGTTCCCGTGGACGAATGCGGCATGCAAACAGATCTCCTGGGCGACAAATCAAGTGGTCCCGTGTATGTCACCCCCTCCCACCAATTTCCACTTGGCGGTATCCTGCCGGCCGATCGGCGCGCTGCCCTTATTCGTTACGCCAGAAAGAACGACAGCTATATCATTGAGGACGATTATGACAGCGAGTTCAGATATTACGGGGATTCCGTCTCGCCTTTATATGCCCTGGATCCCGATAGGGTGGTCTATGTCGGCACATTCAGCAAGGTTCTATTCCCAGCGCTTCGCATCGGTTACGCGGTGGTTCCCCGTCAGCTTCAACAAAGCTGGGGCCGGTTACGTACCCATACCGATGTGCAGAATCCCCCTTTTGAACAGGCTGCTTTGGCCGAATTTTTACATACCCGAAAATTTGACAGGCATATCGGGAAAATGCGTAAGATCTACGGCGAACGCAGACAGGTCCTTTTGTCTTCATTACATAAACACTTCGGAAATGATTGGCGTTCTTGGGGAGATGCAGCCGGTTTGCATCTTGCTGTAGAGTTTCCCGGGGCTGTCTTTGACGAGGCTTTCAGGCAGAGGATCAGGCAAGATCGAATACGCATCACGCCGCTGGATTATCACAGCATACAAAAAGGTCTCCACGCCAACAAGCTGCTGTTTGGCTACGGCCATCTTGAGCCTGGCGAGATCCGTGACGGAATTGTGCTCTTGCATGCTTATTTAAAGGATCACGGATACTTATAAAAAAGGCTGCCATCAGGCAGCCTTGTTCATGATACATTCCTATTCCGCTAATCCACTTCGTATAGGCTCTTTATTCGAAGTCTCCGCAATAGCCAAGGCCTTCGCAGCTGTTTCGGCTTCCTGAAAGGCCTTCTCCAGAATTTGACTTCGATCCAGAATGGCATTCCCTTGCGCCCGGATGATCTGATAATCCATGATCCCCATAAAGTTAAACATGGATTTCAGGTACTTATGAGAGTATTCCACCTCGGTATACCAGTCATTATTCGTGTAAATGGCGTCACTTGCCTGAATAACCAGTAAACTGCGGCCATCGGTTAGCAAACCTTCCGAACCGTTCTCCGTGTATCGAAATGTCTCCCGCGCTATGAGGATGTTGTCGATATAATCCTTAAGCTTGGACGGAACGTTGAAATTGTGCAATGGCATGGCAATGACATACTTCCGCGCATTCTTAAACTGCTTCAGGATGACGGACATCCGATCCGTGATCTGCTGCTCCTCTTCGTTAAGCGGCTCCCCTCTTCCCTGTTTGCTCCATGCCTCAAGAACCCTGTAGTCAATGGCAGGTATATGATCGCGGTATAAATCCAACTGTTCGATTAGGCCTGCTGGATTCCATTTCGTGTACGTCTCTACAAAATGCTGAAGCACCTGTAAGCTGACAGAGGCGGCTGCTTCCACCTTCGGATGCGCATTAATAATAAGCATTTTTCCCATCCAATTTCTCTCCTTTTTAATCTATTCATCATATAGACAAATAAGGCAGTGCCGTTGTGACATCACCGGCAATACTTTTTATGCATAAAGCAGAGGCCATAATGGAAATGATATCTAGTATCAAGAATGGCGGGGGAGCGGATGCAGGAATGGACCTCAAAGAAAGCCTGGCTGAATATTTCAAAGCGAATGCCGATTATTTCAATGTTGAAATACGATTGCTGCAATATCATGTCCAGGTGATCGGTTTTGATTCATTGGTGGATCTTCCCCAGAGCATCGCATCGCTTCAAACCCAAACCTCGAATCTAACCGAAACCACCATGGCACCAGCAGATATTCTTAAAACTGTGGGCGAGCTTGTTGAACCCAAATTGGAAGTGGTTGTATCCAACATCATGAAGGGCCACCTAATCATTCTGGAGCCCCTGTCCGGGGCCTGCAGCGCCGTTCTGCCGATATCGAAAAATGTCACCCGCTCCGTCACATCTCCCGAAACCGAGAACACATTGTACGGCTCCAGCAGCGCCTTTCTGGAAGATATCAATACGAATATCGGCATTCTTCGTAAACATAGCACCGGATCCTCCTTGCAAGTGGAAACGTACACCGTCGGAAAAAGTCATCCCAAATCCTTATTGTTAATCTATCAGAAAGACCGGATCAAACCCAGGTTATTACAATCCATTCAAACCAAAATCAAAGCGGGTCTGGATCAGGATGTTCATCATATCCAGCAGCTCGAGAAGATGCTTGGCGTCAACACGTGGTCGCTCGTAACCAACTTCAACATGACGGAACTTCCGCAGAATGCAGCCCACTCCCTGGAGCAGGGCAAGGCCGTGTTAATGCTTGACCGTTATCCGTTCGCGATCATTATCCCTAGCCTTGTCATGGATATGTTCTGCATGAAGGACGATCATAATTATCCCCTCCCTTCATGTACCTGATCCGAATCTTGAGAGTCGTCGGCGTCTTGATCGCGACGATTATTCCCGGACTCTATGTTGCCCTGGTGTCCGTCAACCCTGAAGCTCTTAGGCTTCAACTCGCCCTCTCAATTGCCAACAGCCGGCTGGAAGTCCCTTATCCCGCCTTTGTTGAGACACTGCTGCTGCTTATCGTGCTGGAGCTCATCCTGGAAGCAAGTGTCCGTCTGCCCAAAAGCGTAGGTCCTACCATTACGATGGTTGGCGGCATTATACTTGGCCAGGCTGCCGTATCCGCCAAACTCGTCAGCAACCTGTTGATTATTGTGCTGGCAGGTACAACTATTGCTTCTTCTACGGTGGTGGGATTCCAAAACTCCGTATCCGTGCGAGTGTTCAAGTATCTGCTGATCATACTGTCCGCCATCTTCGGCATGCTGGGATTGCTTGCTGGAATTGTTGTTATCTGTGCTTATATGGGCCATCAGAAAAGTATGGGGATTCCTTACCTATCCTTACCTACATTGAATCAGAAGGATGAGCAAAATGGATAAGAGCGGTTATCAAGCAACCATCCTGTACGTGGTTTGTCATATGGGGCTTATCTTTTTTCTCTATCCCTCCGATTTGTTTTCAGGCATGGACATGGGACACTGGATCGGAATATCCATAAGCTATGCGCTGCATGCAGCTGCCCTCTATATGTACATTAAAGGCCTGAAGTGGACGGCCCGGAGGAATGTTGTGGATATGTTCCGCAGCACCGGCAAATATCTCGCGTGGATCTTTTTGCTTCCTGCTTTCTTTTACTTTGGCATTGCTATCATCGTAACAATTAGGGCCTATTCCGAGATGTTAACCTTGGTCTTTTTATCGACCACGCCACTGTGGGCGGTCGAGTTCTTATTGATTGCCATTGCTTTACTCATGGCGTGGCAAGGGATGTCCAGCATGGCGCGAACCAGCGTCCTCTTGGTTGTCTTGTTCACGTTTCCCATTTTGTTTGTTCTCTGTCTAGGCTTTCAAAATGTGGATTGGTATTATTTGCTGCCGATCATTGACCCGGAGCAATCCTTGCATTTCATAGCAAAGCCCGATTTTCTGGTCAGTTTATTCGTTTACGCAGGCGGTTCCTTTTTCCTGGGGCTGCTGCCTCCTTCCATACATATCAGCATCAAGAAAATGATGCTGGGCTGCCTTCTTCTGTTGCCCATGTTTCTCTTATCGGTTTATTTGCCGCTTCTAACCTTTGGGCAAGCCACTGCCGAGCTATACCAATTTCCGATGCTGATGACCATAGATACCGTGAATATCACTTGGCTGTTGTTTGATCGGGTAACGATTTTCTTCTTATTGAGTCTGATGGCGTTTGCGCTGCTGTACTTGGGTGTGACATTATGGGTTCTCGTCACGCTTACCAAGGAGGCCATCCCCATCATCCCGAAAATCTACCTGTTGATTGCTCTGACCGCCGGTTTGTTTGCGATATCCTTGGCCATCCCGAACTGGGATTCCCTTAAGAAGCTGCAAGAGTGGATTATTCCTCTGCGATTGTATATATTCCTGGTGCTTCCCCTAATGACGTTTATCATCGGCTGGCGGCACAAGCACAAAGCAAACCGTGCAACGGAGGTAACCTGATATGAACAATCTGGCCAATATCCGCCTTGCCTTGAAGTGCCTCATGCTCGCTGCCTTGGTCCCCTTGCTTGCAGGCTGCTGGGATAACAAAGACATTAATCATCGCTCGCTTCCGGTAATCATGGGCATTTCGTTAACCGAAGATAATCAATACAAGGTGTTTCTGGACATTCCGGCCACGAATGATACCAGCACCGTCAATATCGTTTCGGATACGGGCAATACGATCAATGAAATCATCGATCATATGAGCATGAACATGGAGACTCAAGTGGATCTGCTGCATTTGAAAATCGTCATCGTGGATAAAAACTTTGCCCGTAACGGCATGGAAGACATCATATCTGCGTTTAACCGGTCCAGGGACATCTCATCCAAAACGCTGTTTGCGATCAGTGATCAAACGCTGGATCAATTCTTTATGGAAATGCAAAAAAAATCGGAGCACAGCAGCAGCATCGTCTATGATTTTTTCGAAAAAAATGCCGGCTGGAATCCCCAATTGGCGGATACTCGCGTATGGCAATTGTTTCGAAGCATTCATTCCTATACGCACGATGTCATCGTCCCGATCATACGTTCAGGCAGATCCACCAGCATCGAATGCTTAGGCTCAGCCATCATCAAGAATGGCAGGATGACAGGCCAAATCGGGCCCGATGAAACGCTTGTCGCCAATGCCTTTTATGGAAAAAGCGCGTTCGGCAAGGTTGAGGTTATGGAGAGCGCCACCGTTCAAATCATTAGCAATCGCCTGACCCATCATAGCTGGATGAAGGACGGAAAGCCTTATCTTCGAAGCCATCTCAAGCTGAAAGTCACCATCTTGGACTCCAGGGGACATCCGACGGAAGAGCAAATCAACGAGAAGGTGGAAGAACTGCTCACCTTAAGGCTGAATCAGATGTTTAAGAAAACGCAAAAAGAACAAGCGGATATTTTGGCACTGGGACAATATTTTAGAAACTACCTGACCCGGGAACAACTGGAGGATTGGAGAACAACGTACTATCCCGATCTGGATTTCAAGCTGAACGTTACGACCGTCGTAGAGAATCGAGGCAATCTTAAGAGACTGTGAGTACGTTTTAACAGATACAACGCACTTGAATTCAAAACAAAAAGGCCGCGCTTGCGGCCCTTTTCTTATTTTTTTTGCATGAGCTGGCTGGTGTTAGTTCGTCGCGTGATTCTTACTCCCGCTTAATGCTCCATGTATTTCTGGGTTTACCATGAATGGACCAGGATCTCGCGTAAAGCGTCCAGCAACCCTTGATTTTCTTCATCTGTTCCTACCGAAATCCGAATATGACGCGGAAGCCCCCACCCTTTGGCTGACCGGACGATGATCCCTCGTTCCAGCAGCTGATGGTATATGTCGTCTGCATGTTCGCCAAGCTCTGCCAGAATGAAGTTGCTCATGCTCTCGACATAAGGAATCGATAATCGGCTCAGGCCCTCATAGATTTGGTTCCTCCCTTGTTCATTCATCCGGCGGGATGCATCGACATGTTCTTCATCCCCGAGCGCAGCCGCTGCTGCTGCCTGTGCCAACGCATTCACGTTAAAGGGCTCCTTAACCTGAAGCAGCGTGCGGATGATCCCTTCGGAGGCAGCGCCATACCCGACTCGAATGCCCGCAAGCCCGTAAATTTTAGAGAAGGTGTTAAGTGTGATGACCGGATATCCCGACTTGATGAAATCGATGCCGTCCGAGTAATCGGGAGCCGTGGCATAATGGCGGTATGCGGTATCAATGACAACCAGCACGCGAGAGGGAAGGCTGTCGAGCAACTGTCTCATTTCAGACTCTGGCATGTAGGTGCCTGTAGGATTATTCGGCGTGCACAGGTAAACGATTTTGGTACGTTCCGTGATGACGGCCAGCATATCTTCAGCTGAGAAAGCATATGGTTCGCGCAGCGGCACTTTAATGACCGTGCCCGACATGAGAAATGCGCCAAACTCGTATTCGCTGAACGTCGGATCGGGCACCACAATCTCGTCGCCAGGCTCCAGATATGCCCGTGAAATCAGCATGATCAGCTCATCTCCGCCGTTCGTCACGATGAATTGATTCGCCGCCAATCCCAGGTGCCGGCCAAGCGCTTGCGCAAGAACCGACGAGCGTTCGTCGGGATAACGGTGCAGGTCAGGCAGCTGATTCTGAATGGCTTGCAATGCTTTTGGCGAAGGACCGAGCGAATTTTCATTGGAAGCCAGCTTAATGACGCGATCCAGTCCGTATTCTTGCTGCACTTCCCATATGGGTTTACCCGCCGTGTAAGGCTTCAGACGTCCTAGCGCCGGCCGCGGCGTTATTTGAGGCTCCCCTTCCCCTGCTCTAGTCAATGTTTTCTCCCCTTAACCATGATTTATGGTGCCATTATTTACAACCTCTTCTATATCTCGCTGTAATCGATCTCCAGAAACTGCTCGACTTCCTTCTCCCAGCGATTCTCGACAAAATCAACATGCTGGGGATGCACATTGTAGGCTTCATAATCGGCTTCGCTCGCAAACTTCATGGAGAAGCCGAAATCGTATGTATTTTTGGGACTGATTTGCTTGAATACCTTAAACTCCTGAACCGTTGGAATCGTGCTGAGGGCAGCTCGTCCGTCCTCCAGGAAACGATGCTCCTCCTCCGAGCCTTTCTCGTGTTTAAGCGAAAAAATAACGGAATGAATCAAGCGGTTTGATGACATATTAGTCCAACTCCTTCTCTTTTTCTAGGCTAGAATTACATCATATTATAACGGGAAAGGCCAAAAAAATCGCTACTAAAAAGGCACCCCCTACCAAAAAAACTGGAAATGGGTGCCTATCTTAAGGCAGATTCAAAAGTATACCTATTTCGCTTTGTGATTGTGGTTCGCCAGCAAATCAAGCAAATAGGCTTTCAAGTCAACCATACGTAAATGCGTAGGCTTCTCATTCGTTCCGACAATGATAAGCGGAACAAGCGATTCCGTGTGGCGAATCGAACCGTGGCCCCCGCCCCCTTCATGGGTCGGAGAGCTTCGGTCCGCCAATTCGTATCCCGGTTTAGCCGTGACCACCAAGAATTGCCCTTTATGGGAGTTCAGCGCCCCTGACAATCTCGCCAGCACATCCGGATACTGCCCGTAGTCCAAAGTGCGAGTCTGGGCGTTCAATTGAAGGTCCAGCACTTCGGCATCCTGCTTCACGGTCCACGCTTGTTTATAACGGTCGATCAGGCTGCCCTTCTCTTTATATTGGAGCTGCTTATACGTGGATCCCTGCATGGCGTGAATCCATTCGTCTTCTTTCCATGCAACGAAATCAATGCGGTCATCCTTGCTTATGATTTCGGCCAAGCTTCGGAGCGTACGGTCCGGCTTGAACTTATATACGTAAGCCATCGTTTCATTCACCGCTAGCGCAATCTCGGTTTCATCCTTGAGATCCTCACCCGGCTTTAATATGCGGATGCCTTTCAGCATAGCAGGCAAATCAATCTCCGAACGCTGCTCACGTGGAAGAAGCTGCGTCATGCCGCTGTCCCCGGCGATGATGAATATAGCCTCTTCGAACGCTTTTTCCGGCGATCCAAACGACTGCAATAAGGATTGAAGCTGCTGATCCACCTTTTTGACGCCTTCGAGCTCCGACGGACCCTTTTTATGAAGCTTCTGGTCCAAGTCCGGCAGATATACATACAAAAAATCCGGCAGCTTATCAGCTTGGATCAGATGGTTTACGGCCCCTATCGCGAATTTATTGTTCATCCCCATCCGTTCGGTGAGATCGTCAGGCAATTTCTCGTTACCGTCGAAGGGATTGGACAGAGCTCCCAAGGTTAAAAAATCCGGGCCTTTAACTTTTATATTTTTCTGCAGCGACGTCGGCCCCTGTATCCAATCCGGGATCGTCAGCGTATGCTCGGTCGTTCCGCGATATACCAAGCCGTTGATCGACCCCGATTTCAAGCCCCTGCGGGCTAAATCTTCGTACATCGTACGCGAATCCGCATGTAAATGTTCCCCGTTCAGATGGATTAACGCATCGGTCAGGACTGGATTGATCCCCTGCCTCAGGATTTCCATGGGCCCTGTGCCGTAATTGATCAATTTTTTATCGTCGGTCGAATACCATAACAGACCCGGAACGCCATGTACGTTCGGATAGGCCCCCGTTAACATCGTGCTGTCAATCGTAACGGACATCGTAGGAAAAGAGCTGACCAGATCCTTGTAGTATTGCCCATGGTCAATCAGGGTTTGAAAGGTGGGCAGCTGCTTTTGGGATATGCCCTTATCGATGGCCTGAGCCATTAGGGAGTCGATCATCAAGAATATGACTTTCTTATGCGTCGCTCCTTGTTCGGATTTTACCCGCAGCAAATCCTGCTCGGCAGGTTGCTGGTGCTGGCATCCCATTCCCGTGATCAATACAAGAGACAGCATGCCGAATAAGATTTTTTGTATTCGCATTTCCATTCACCACCTTCGTACATTTTGTCACAGAGATGGGAATGTCATGCAAGGGATATTTTGCATATTCGCAGCATGTTCAAACTTAAAAGAGAGAGGACCCTTATCGCCCTCTCTCCCATGGTCTGTATCAATCATCCGCTGCCGTCCCCTTCGGTTTCGTCAGTTTGAAGAACGATCCCGCACCCAGCACGGAGGTGACGAACAGGATGGCACCCATCGGCACGGCGGTGGATTCGTTAATCCCGACCAGCGGTGACACCATCGAACCCAGCATTAAGGGAAGCAAACCGATGACTGCGCTCGCGCTTCCAGCCCGATGACCCTGGTTCTCCATGGCTAGCGTAAATGTACTGGTAGCTACCATACCGATCGTGATCATATACGTAAAGATCAAGATGACAATGACCGCAAGAGGTCCTTTGAGCATCGTCATGATCAACAGCAGCAAGGTTGCACTTACCGAGACCATAACCCCGATCCGAAGCAGGCTCCGCTCATGTATGATGCCGCCAAAACGGCCAATGATGAAGCTGCCTGTTATAATGGCGATTCCATTGATTCCGAACAGAATGCTAAAGACTTGCGGCGACACTCCGTAAATGCCTTGATATACAAATGGAGTACCGGAAACGTAAGCGAAGCTTCCGCCGTGAATGAAGCCTACCGTCAACGCGTAACCGATAAAGGAACGATCCTTGAACAGGCTTCCCATCGTACGCACCGAATGGGCCAGGGAGCTCGGCGTTCTTCTCTCGCGCGGCAACGTTTCCTGCAGCCGTATGGCCACGATCAATACGATGACTGCCCCGAACAAACTTAAAAATAAAAGATGGAATGCCAGCTCGCTCCCGGCATTAGCAATATGGCCCCGCCGGACATCGGTGCAACCATGGGGGCGACCGCGTTGATGACGGATAATAAGGCAAAAAACTTCGTAAGCTCGCGGCCGCTGAACACATCCCTTACAACGGCGCGCGAGATGACCAGACCTGCCGCTGCGGTAAAGCCCTGCAAGAATCTGGCGATGACAAGCGCCGTAATATGGGGTGCCAAAGCGCAGAACAAGGAGGAAAGGGCAAACAAGACCAGCGAAATGATGAGCGGCTTTCTTCTTCCTTGCGCATCGCTGATAGGTCCCACGATGATCTGGCCGACCGCAAGGCCGATCAGGCAGGATGTCAAGCTTAGCTGGACGAGCGATGCACGTGCGCCTAAGTCATCGGCGATTTCGGGAAAGCTGGGCAAATACATGTCGATATTGAACGGTCCTAATATGCCGAGCAAGCTAAGGAGCAAGGCTAATCCGAGGCGTTCTTTTCCTGTCGGGTTATGAAGCATAATGTGTCAAACACCTCTACTCTATGATTTTGTATTACATAGCCTGTCATTGTCTTGTCCATAAAATAGTACAACTGCAAGGCTGAACTCCCTATGTATACCAGCCGACAAAAGAAAAGCCCGGTTCGAATCAAACCGCGCTCTTCCCGCTTTTATAGAGGATCCGGTTGACCTTTTCGGAGCTCAGCATCATGATCAGAGCAAACAACAGGATGACGACGGGAAACAACCCGATGGATATCTGGGCTGCAACGATCCCAAAGAGCGGGGGCAGTATCGTTGTGCCTGTGTAGGCAACAGCCATTTGATACCCCATGATTCTGGACGATTGGGCTCTGCCGAAGCGCGCCGGCGTTTCATGCAGCATGCAAGGAAATATGGGCGCAAGGCCGAGTCCGATGACAATCAAACCGATGAGGGACAGATAGGGATGCAGCGGCAGCAATAACAGGACGGCCCCTGCAATAGCCGTCACCTGCCCGGCCCGTATGAGGGTGAGATTGTTGATCTTCAGCGTCACGAATCCGGTTATGAAGCGGCCGACCGTAATGCCCCCGTAATACATGGACACCCAGACTGCCGCTGTTTCCAATGGCAGCCCCCTGGTCCCTACCAAAAAGCTTGCTCCCCATAAACCGACCGTCATTTCCACACCGCAATAGAACAAAAATACCAGCAAGGTAACCTTTACCCCTTTGATCTGCAGCGGATTCCCGCGTTTCTGGGCCATGGCTTCCCCTCTGCCCGCGGAGTCGGTTCCCGTATGTACGTCCTGCATGTCTTGAGGCTGATGTCGGCTCGCCACGATCTTCCATAGCGGTAACGTGAGCAGCAGGATGAAGACCAGTACGAATTGCAGGATCGATACGGTATAATATCCGTCTCTCCATGCATTGTCGGTCCCCATGGAATAGGACATGATGATCGGTCCTAACGTTGCGCCGACGCCCCAGAAGCAGTGCAGCCAGCTCATATGATGGGCCTTATAATGGTTTGCCACGTAATTGTTCAACCCTGCATCAACTGCCCCTGCGCCTAAACCAAGGGGAATCGCCAGCAGAATGAGCCAGAACAACGATGGCGCAAACGAAAACCCGAGCAGCGCGCTGGCCGTCAGCAAACAGCTGATCAGCGTAACGATCCCCGTCCCGAAGCGTTCGATCACGCTTCCGCTAAACAGGCTGGACACGATCGTGCCTCCGGTTACCATCATCGACAGTAAACCCGCGGATTCAAAGGCCGCTCCAATATCCGGCTGCATGGCCGGCCAGGCGACACCAAGCAGCGAATCCGGAAGCCCTAAACTAATGAAGGCAAGATAAATAATAAGAAGAAAAAATGTTACCACGATGAAGGTCCTTTCAACGTTGTTATCAATATGGCAATACTCATCTATTCTAAACCTTGTTCGGTCTTATGGAAAGGCCAGGCACGGCTTTTGTCCTCGAAAGCGGCGTGCAGAATGAAATGTCAGGAATGGAACGCCTTCCAGAATTCACCTTCAGTATTGATGATATCCTGGATCTGTGCAAACGGAATGGTGAATGTCGGAAAACCCGCGGCGTAAGGAGCAATCTCGTAAGGCGCAAACACCAGATGAATCGCATGATCCGTCACATAGAAGGACTGGTCTTGAGCGATTCCCGTATAACTGTCCGGGAACACGTACGAATACTGAGGATCTTCCTTGATCTGCTTGCCGACGATCCGGCTGAGCTCCTGCACATAATCGCTGCCTGGCTTAAACAAATCCTTTAGCGAATACGTGCTGCCGTTCCCCAGGTTAATCAAGGCAAAGGTTCGGGTCGGCATGCCATGCGCGGCACCGAAGGGATAATGATAACCGTTCAGCTCGAGTACAAGCAGCTGCTCCTTGTAGAAAATGACGTCAAAATCGCCTGTATAAGCATATTCCAGCTGCTGGTCCGCCGGAATAAACTTTACTTGAGACATGTCTTTAAGCTTGTTATTAACCGCTTGCTCGGCAGCCCGATCCCGCATTCCCTCGATCTGAGGATAATAAACTAAGTAATCCGGATTGGGTTTATACTTCTTCTCTACGACCTGATAAGGAGGGTGTAACGGAATTACCGTATTCTGCTTCCATATGACGCGGCCCGATCGATCCAGATACGACAGTCTCTGATCGACCATGGCCTTTATCAAGCCGCCTGGTTCCAGCGTAAATGAACCGCTGCCGTTCACGCGGGGATATCCCGGCGCCGGTTGGCCTGTTCGATCGATGAAATACGTCTGTATTGCATCATATACCGAGGCTAAACCATGCTTGAATTCAAGAACGTCACGATATACATAATCGGACAGCTTCCTTCCGTCCCAATCTGCGATGGCATAGATGGAGCCAATATACGGCTGGGCAGGATCAATCGCGCGCCCGAGCGCAAACCGGTCTTCATTCAAATCCCGGATGTCGTTATACTCCGGCTGGATGACCCATTTCCCCCGTACATTAATGACGCCATACATTGATCGGTAATCTTCAGATGTATTAACGATAGCTCTGCCGCGATGGAAAGGAAATGCCGAAGTGTAAGCCGGCGGGATGACAACGTTCCCCTGTTCATCGATATATCCGTACTTCCCGGCGCTTTCCTTCTGGAAGGCCAGCATGCCATCACCTTGCGGTCCAACGTAAGCGAACGGATAGGTGGCCAATTGGCGCCCCTGAAGATCGATGAGGGCATAAAGATTTTCTTTAATTTTCACTACCGCTTTACCGCCTGCAAAATCATTCGCTTCCTCATACTGCGCAGGGATCGCCTCCAGACCCTCGGCACCGAGGTAGCCGTATCGGCTGTTTGCGCCATCACCGATGCCGGAATCGGTAACATAGTATACGGCTCTTCCTTCGCTAAGCCCCGCGATATATGGATAACTCCGCCTTGTCAGCACTTCCCCTTGTTCGTTGATCATTTGAAAGCCTTGACGATCGATCACGGTCGCCCGATGTTCCAAGAATGGACTGATGGACTGATACTTGGGCTCCACGACGAAACGGGCGAACCTGTCGATGAGCCCATAAAGGCCGTCATCGCCAACGACTGCAAGACCATTGTCCTGGAAATCCTGAGCATCCTCATACTTGGGTTGAATGACCATGCTGCCGCTACGGTCGATGTATCCCCACTTTGTTCCGCTCGTTGTTTTCACGGATGCCGGAAATAATCGGCCAAGGGTCTGCGATTGCCCCCTGCTTGCCAGCATTTCCTTGATCCGGCTCTCAAGCTCAAGCAGAATCTCGCGTGAAGGGTAAGGCTCTGCGAACTCAAGTGCTTTACGGACCGACACAAGCGCGGCCTCCTGCATCCCTGCCCGGTATTGCGCGTCTGCCAAGTAGTACCAATAATAAGCGTAATCCGGATGTTCGTGCGTCAATCTCTCGTAATACTGAACGACGGCAGGAAAATAATAAGGGTAAGCATCCGTTGCAGGCACTAACATTCCTCGGTCCCACCTGACCACTTCGACTCGATACGCTTCTCCCGTATCGTGGATCCATAACGCGATTTCAGCAAGACCATCCGAGCCCGCCGGACCGGGCAGATCCACGATATCGATATAACTGAAATTTACGTCAGCAGGCGCTATATCCATATATCCCTCCGGAGTCCATGCGTA
Organism: Paenibacillus sp. HGF5; assembly: GCF_000204455.1. Taxonomy (NCBI): domain Bacteria; kingdom Bacillati; phylum Bacillota; class Bacilli; order Caryophanales; family Paenibacillaceae; genus Paenibacillus; species Paenibacillus sp. HGF5. The sequence continues at coordinate 69,216 of NZ_AEXS01000129.1, forward strand.
GATCGACAATTTGGACCAGATAGAGCCAAGCTGCCAGCCTACGATCACATGGTCCAGGCTAGGGTTTAACACGGGAGCTGCCGTCAGTAAAGTAACCCCATACCCCTGTCCCATGACATTGGCAACAACATCGTAACCACCATTTCGATAAAGCAGCACAAATAGATACAATGCTTCATTCAATCGATAGACTCCAACGATTTCAGGCACCTGATCTCCCGTGACATCGGCGGTAATAACGGCAGCATGTTTGGCAGTATGACCCATGTGTACCATTTCCGCGCCGTTCGGCAGATAAGACTTAACCATCTGAACCAGCTGCGGATCATAAACGGACATGAAGTTTTCCTCCCTATTCGCAAGCTTTCTCGCCTAATCGTATGCAGACGATTGTCAAATATGCGCTTGCGCGAGAGGGAGACGGCGCTTCACGCGACATGTTTCGTCGCGGACCGTTACCTAAAAAAACGACCCGATCGCCGTGTAGCGATCAGATCGTCGTTTTCGTTCAGTACGGTTTGCTAACCATGAGGTATAAAATAACGAACGGCAGCAGTGTTGCTATCGTCCCGCCTACCGCCCAATACGTTGAAGCTCGCTTATAACTTGCTGAAATTCCTCCATCCTTTACGGACTGCAGACTATGCCGAATCATTCCTTTTTGCAGTGGAATCAATATGCCAGCCCACAGAATTCCCGTAATGCCGAACAAAACCAAGGAAGCCGTAAGCCAGCTCATACCGCTCATTCCATATCCGGCTTGCATGCCCATCACTATGCCTGAAACGATGATCAGCAGCAGGCCTGGAAGCGTGAACACGGCATCGGCTAACATGACATTTTTTACCGTGTGATGGATCTCTGCAGGATCTCCTTTCAGGTCCGCCCGCACCTTCCAGAATGCCGCCGTGACGATATTGCCCAGAAATAATACGCATCCGGCAATGTGAAGAAATAACCATAACGTCATCGGTCATCCCCCTCCTTACGATGCCCGGGCCGCAATATATCGATGATGAAATCCGAATATTCCTTCGTGCTGAATACATCGCTTGTTACGTCGATAAGCCCCCGCATCCGCAATCCGAAAGACAACAGCTCGAACAGCTCCGCTGTCCGTTCGGCATCAATGGATTTCGTAATGACGCCGGCTTCCTGGCCCGTAACAATCCATTCCTTGGAAGTGGCCGTCGCTTCCCTGTAGAAGCCAGCCACAATGTCGGCAATTTCCGGCTGATCGCTTTTGCCGATCAGGTACATCAAGATCAGGTTGCTGACATCGTCCCTGCTTTCCAGTCTCGACATGCCGGTTGCAATGGCATTCATCGGCCCGTCAAACTGTTTAATGTCCCCTTGCTTGTTCACCTCGTTCATGAACTGCTCGTTCTGTTCGGCAAGCCTTGCTCTTAACACGAGGACAAACAGCTCATCCTTGCTTGAAACATAATGAAAAATAGCTCCCTTGGACAAGCCGGAACGCTTCATGATGTCAGTGAGCGTGGTTCGGCTTGCGCCCTGCTCACGTATCAGTGCTTCCGTGGCTTCTAGCAGTATTCGCTTGGTCTGCTCTCGTCGTTCTTCCTGCTTCATCTGTTATCCTCCTTGAAGATGGTTGGTTGATTGGTTGGTTGGTTACCCCTGAGGCGGAAGCCATCCCGCCATGATGACCGCCGCCAGGAACACGATTTGCATCAGCGTTCTCGGTCCGATCGGAGTGGCCGGCTTGCCGTCGAGCGGCAATCGGTGTTTTGCAGCGTACACATTGGCCGGAAACATGGCCAGCAGCATAAGAGCCAGGCCTGAAGAGGCGAAGGCGGTCGTGGCCGGAATAAGGATCAGAATAGCTCCCGCAATCTCCAGCACCCCGGTGACGCTAACAACAAACGCGGCATAAGGGATCCCCGGCGGGACCATCGCGATCAGATCGGCTCGACGTTTTCCCCAATGGGCAGAAGCCGTAATCAGGAACATGACCGCAACCGCAAACCTGAGCGAAATAACCCAATCATTCGTATACTCCCAACCTGCAAAGCCCAGTGCCCGAAACAAAAGAAGCGACACGAACATGGCGATAAACGGTATCATGGCCTTCACCAACCTTTCGTGAATTTGTAACTTCATTATATATACCGACCGGCGGTTTGTAAATACGAAAATACAACATTTTTCCAAACCTCCACGGCCAGCCTCGTATGAAAATGTAAAGAACCAAGCCGGTTGCATCCAAACCCGGCTTGGCCCTTTCTTTTTACGATTCATTAAAGCTTACGCTAGCTATGGCTTTTTTCTACATACATTCGAAATAGCAGAATATACAACACCGTGCTGATCAAGGCCGATAACAGGATGATGCCGAATACGCCCATCGGCGATACCCAAGCTGACAGAAATACCGTCACCGGCGCCAGTAATCTTCCTACCGTAAACTGCAGACTGTCAGCTCCCATATACTGTCCTCTTGCATGCTCCGGCGCATAATGGCTGATAAAGCTTTGGGTCACCGGCGAGCGGACAATTTCCCCGAAAGTAAAAATAATGGTTACGAAGAATAAAAACCAGATGTTGGTGTTCAGCCCGAGCGCAAACGTGCCTACACCGGATAGCAAGGATGAAAGAACGAATACGTCCCGCTCCTTCCAGTTCCGAAACCACTTGGTTACCGGAAGAATAAATAGAACGAACAGGAGCCCGTTAAGGCCCAGCACCCACCCAAGAATCTCCGTGCTCGTTAACATTAGCGAATGACCGTTCCAGGAGAACAGCGTCTGGGATGGCACATAATCGATGACATATACCGCCAAATACAGGTCCAGCTGCATGATGGTCACAAGGGCAAATATCCCTGCCAGTATGTATACCAGAAACACTTTATCCCGAAAAATGATGCCATATCCCTTCCACTGCGCCTTAAATACCTGAAGGATCGAATCAGTTCGCTCCGGAATGCTCGCTGAAGCCGGTAAGGTTTCCCGAACAATGAAGTAAATCGCGATGAAATAGACCAGCAATACGACTGAACATGACCACAGGAGCTCTTGACGATACTGAAAAAAGAAAATGGCTCCAAGTGCCGGACCAAGCACGGCCCCTAAGTTGTTTGCCGTCGTAAACGTTGCGAATACCTGCCGTCGTTCTTGAACGGGAACCAAATCCGCTACCATCGCCGAACTGGCTGGCCTGTAGATGGCTCCCCCGAATCCGATGCCGATAAATGCGGCATAATCGGTCCAGTGCGAAGGCGACAGCGCGAACAGCGCAAACATGACCGTTTGCAGCGAGGCGCCAAGCAGCATGACGGGGCGTCGTCCCAGCCGATCGGCTAAAGCGCCGCCGAGCAGGCTGCCGACGATGCTGAATATCGGAGGAACCGTCATTAGGATTCCCGCGATATGATTGCCTAGAGCAGCGCCGAAATATACCGTTATGAAAGGAAAATACATCCAAAACAGCATATTGAACAGCGCTTCGCCGAATAATCGAACCTTTAAATTGGTATTCCATAATCGTAATGGCATAAAACTCCCTCTCTTCAGTCCAAACAGCACAAGTTCAACATTGGTTCCCGGCCGGGTATTACAAACTATAGGGCATTTTCCTGGCAAAATATAGACTTATATTTAACGCTGAGTTATACTAATAATATCAAAGCCGAATATAGTGATTTTCATTTTAGATGACCCATAAAACGAACATTTGTTCCAAATACAAAGGACGCTCCCCTCGGAGCGTCTTTTTTTGTTGCATGGCTGTATTCACTTGGACCTGCTGTCAGGGCGGGCATGGATAACGAAAACGCCCGTCAGATGGAGCCGGAATCAAGTAATTGGATCATCTCCAAGGCTTAATCCGCCAGCTTTTTCAGTTCATGCAAATGGTCAAAGATCATCTGGCTGACCTCGGAGACCCGTGCCCGATCCTTATACGTGAGCCATGCCAGCTCTTCAATCTCCGAAGCCGGTCTTAACTCCCCTTCATATTCAGCCGTATAACAGGACATCGTTACTCGTACGCCCTCCGATTTACCGTGGGCGGAAGCGCGGAAGCTCCCTGCATTCGCCGCGGTCTCCGGTTTGATGCGAACGGACAGCTCCTCCTCGATTTCCCGAACCAGTGTTTCGATATCGGATTCTCCCGGTTCCCGTTTTCCTCCGGGCAGGTAATACGTGTCCTTGCCTTTGGAACGTGCGCCCAGTATGCGTCCATCCAGGATGTGGATCCAAGCGATTTTATCAATTTCCGTTATCATATGGATTCCTCCCTCATTCTTCAATTGCCGATAGCTATGCCGTCTCTTGCTGCTCCTGTTTACCGCCTAACTTAAATACTAGTATACCCCCGATAATCACAAGAACACCGATCAACTGATTGCTCGTAAACGGGACCTTTTCCAGGCCCAACCAGCCCAAAGAGTCCCACAGCAGCGCGAAGCCGAGCTGCGAGGTCATAACGATCGAAATCGCGAATGTAGCACCAAGCAGCCTTGTCGCTTGTACCAAACAGATCACGACCCCGACTCCGATCATTCCGCTGATCCAGTACCAGGGCTCCATGTTTTGAATGTCGAATGTCCCTTTTCCCTCTACGACAAGACTCATGACGAACGAAGCCACAAAGCCCATGCCTAGCACCAACGTCGTTGTAGACCAGGAGCCTGTTTTTTCATTCACCCTGTTATTGAAAATGTTCTGCAAGCTAACCAACGAACCCGCGATTAGCGCTAATACCAATCCTGCTACCATGCTCTATCTCCCTTACGGTTTCTTCACCATCGTTATTCTTCGTAGATATTGCCGCCGGCGACACTCATCAACGCTTCCCGATCTTTGATCAGAATGGAACCCTTGCGGCGCACGATCAGTCCTTCACGGCTGAATTTCTGGATCACCCGGTTCAAATGCCGATAACTGGTTCCAAGCAGATTCGCGACATCCGTCAGATGGTATGCGGCCGGGTCGCTCATGACAAACGTGCCCGACTCTTCCTCCGACACGGACAGTAAATAACTGGCCAGTCGCACCTCCACCGGGTGCAGTAAATTAAAACTCAAGAAATTGGATTTGATATAAAACTTCCGCGTGATGATCCGCAGCAAAAATTGAAGCAGCGGCGGAAACTCCTGCCCGTATTTGCGAAGCCAGCGATAATGCACGCCGATCATGTAGACGGGCGACACGGCCTGTACCGTATTGATCATCGGATTTCCCTGAACGTATTCGATGTCTCCGATCACCTCAAGCGGCGTTTTGAATGAAAGAACCAGCGCCTTGCCTTCCGCGGATGTCGTGAAGATTTTAATTTTCCCTTCAACCAGGACGTACAGCATCTCGGCAGGATCGCCTTGCGTACAGATGATGTCGCCGTGGTCAAAATGATATAACACCAAATAAGGTTTTAGCCCATCGGGAAATACGGAATTGATTTGGTTGCTTAACAAAAAATCCTGCATGAGCTCGGCATCATGAATTTCCCTCACATCCCTGTCTCCTTTCCCCATCACCCGTCTAAAGGCCTCTTGTTATCCGCATCATAATTTGATAATCACGACTCCGGCAATCATCATCCCGATCCCGATGAATTGAGGCAAACTCATTCTCTTCTTCGTCACGCCGAACCATCCGTTGCTGTCAATCAGGAACGTCAAGAATAGCTGGGCGATTAATAACGCGGATATCGTTAATGTAACACCGATATTCTGAATCGCCGTCACCTCGCTGAATATGATGGGTGCGCCCAACGCTCCGCCGATCAGATACAGCGGCTTCACTTGCCCAAAGCCTTCCCTGCTGCCGTCCCGGACGAACAGCAGAATGACCAATGCCATCAAAAAACCGGTCAGCTGCGTGACGGCGGCGGCTTGCCAGGTGCCCATATCCTGGCTGATTCGTGCATTGGCTACACCTTGCAGCGTAATGCAGGCACCCCCAATGAATGCAAATAATATTCCTCTCACGATACAAACTCCTTCATCTATAGATCTGTATACTATTAAAAGTGATCTCACCGGACGCAGGAAAGGACATATGTCCTGAAATGAACGGGATTCCACATCTAGCCTGTCCGAAGACACGAATTTCATTATATACTATCTGTTGGCTTTTCATCGATCATGCAAAATAAAGCTGCCTAAATTTCCTTGGCAGCCTAAATGAGGGTTACGCAGATCCGGCTATCGCGCATTCTTAAGGTATAAAACAGTTATAACCAACATTGCATCTATGACTCTATCCTTCTTTTGTTTTAAAATATAACTATGATTAGTCATTTCTTGACGTTCAATGACCGGAAGGAGCTCCTCTACGCATGCTAGACAGACAAGAACACAACCCTGATGAACAGGGCCGAATTCAATTGCAATCGGATTGCGAACGCTGCTTTGGATTATGCTGCGTCGCTTTGCCTTTCGCTTCCTCTACCGATTTTGCCATCGACAAAGACGGCGGGACCCCTTGCCGCCATCTGCAATCCGACTTCCGATGCGGCGTGCACAACAGTCTGCGGCAGCGCGGCATGCGGGGATGCACCGTTTATGAATGCTTCGGCGCGGGACAAATGGTTTCACAGGTTACCTATAACGGACGCGACTGGCGGCAGGCCCCGGAGACGGCAAAAGAAATGTTCGACGTATTTCCGATTATGCGACAGCTTCACGAGCTGTTATGGTATCTGAACGAAGCGCTGAGTTTGCAGCCGGCGCATGGCATACATTCTGATCTTAGGTCGTCGCTGGAAGCGACGAGGAGGTTGACCCAGCTTCCAGCCGCATCCCTGTTACGTCTGGATGTGGCAGCTCATCGCGCTGAAGTGAACCAGCTGCTTCTTCGAACCAGTGAGCTTGTGCGGGACGATGCGCGACGGAAGCATAAAGGGCCGCCCGTGCGTCAGAAGATCGGGGGCCGCGGTGCCGATCTCATGGGAGCAAAGCTTAAAGGAGCTGACCTTCGATACGCCAATCTGAGAGGAGCTTACCTCATTGCGGCGGACCTCAGAGGAGCCGATCTGCGGGCCGCGGATTTGATCGGGGCCGATTTCCGGGATGCGGACCTAAGGGGAGCTAATTTAACGAACAGCCTCTTCCTGACTCAATTCCAGGTTAACGCAGCGAAGGGAGACGCAAGCACCCGGCTACCTTCTTCCTTAGCCCGGCCGGCCCATTGGACGTCTTAACGTCCCATGAATAGCAGCATACACAGGATCATTGACCAAGACCTTCGCAAAGGAATCTCCGGCAGCCACTCGCTGCCGGCTTCTTTGTGCTGTCTGAATGTCCGTACCCGACGATCGCGGCCCCTTGATCGTATCCATTAATTCTTGCCGGTCTTCTTCCATGAATCCTTCAACGATACGATCCGGTTAAACACCAGCCTTTGCTCCGTTGCATGCTTGGAATCCAGGCAGAAATAGCCGTGTCTGATAAATTGGTACGTTTGGTTCATGACCGCTTCCTGCATGGAAGGCTCCAGTATGGCGTCTTTGACCCGAATCAACGAATCCGGGTTCAGCAGATCCACCCAGATATTATCCGATTCCAGCAACTCGGCTGATTCCTTCAACAATGGATCGTACAAGTGAAGCTCCGCCGGAACCCCATGCTTCGCAGAGACCCAGTGCAGCGTGGATTTCACCTTGCGCCCTTTGAATCCGCTGCCGCTCTTCGTCAGTGGATCATACGTGCAGTGAATTTCCATGATGTCCCCCGATGCCGGGTCTTTAACGACATGGTCGCATTTGATGAAGTAGGCTCCTTTCAAGCGCACTTCCTTGCCGGGCGATAACCGATGAAATCCGGGATCCGGCTCCTCCATGAAGTCCTCCCGTTCGATATACAGCTCCCGTGAAAAAGGAACCTCCCGCATCCCTAACGCCTCAACATGTTCATGGTTCGGTATGCTCAGCAACTCAGTGCAATCTTCCCGAACATTCGTAATGATCACCTTTAGCGGGTTCATGACGGCCATCGCATTGCGGCACCGATCCTTCAAGTCCTGACGGATGAAATGGTCAAGCATCGCCGAGTCCACCATGCTGTTGCCGCGAATCACACCGAGTTCGTCCAGAAATTGCCGGATTCCCTCGGGAGTCACCCCCCGTCGCCGAAGTCCTTTCAGCGTAGGCAGTCTGGGGTCATCCCATCCGTCCACAAAACCTCCCTCGACGAGTTCCCTCAGGTATCGCTTGCTAGTAACGTATCCGGAGATATTCAATCTGCCAAACTCCCGCTGCTTCGGGGGCTCCGTCACTTCCAGCTCGGCCAGCACCCATTCGTACAGCGGTCGATGGTCTTTAAATTCGGCAGAACACAGCGAATGGGTGATTCCTTCGATCCAATCCTGGATCGGATGGGCAAAATCATACATCGGGTACACGCACCACATGGTTCCCGTACGATAATGCTCGGCATGAATAATCCGGTATAAGACAGGATCTCTCAGGTTCATGTTGGGCGAAGACATATCGATTTTGGCCCTGAGCACTTTCGCGGACGTCGGGAATGCCCCTGCCAGCATTTGTTCGAATAACGATACATTTTCCTCGATGCTGCGCTCTCGAAACGGGCTGTTCATGCCGGCTTCGGTCAGCGTCCCCCGGTATTCCGTCATTTGTTCCGGCGTGAGATCACAGACATAAGCCTTCCCTTTGATGATGAGCTTCCTGGCTGCCTCAGCGATTTGAAACGCATAATCCGATCCGAAATAAACGCCCGGCTTCAGTCCGAGCCACTCGATATCCTCCCGGATCGCATCCACGTATTTCATGTCTTCCTTCAGCGGATTCGTATCGTCGAACCGAAGATTGAATGTCCCGTTGAACCGGCTGGCGATGGCATGGTTAATGTGGATTGCATAAGCGCTGCCGATGTGCAGATAACCGTTGGGCTCTGGCGGGAACCGCGTAGCCACCGGCCTGTGATATACGTTGTTCTCCACATCCTCCTTGATCATCCTGGTCAAAAAATCCGCCGTTTCCGCTCCTCTGTTGTAATCGTTGCTCATACCTGAATCCTCCTTATGTTTTTAATTACTGCCGCCATGCCGTATAAAACAAAAAAATCCCGTCTCCAAGACATAAGTCTTGGGGACGAGATTGGTTTCGCGTTGCCACCCCTGTTCGCCGATATCTCACGATACCAGCCTTATCAGGTACGGCCATCACGCGATCGCTTATACCCTAGCTCTGTAACAGGAGCTCCTGTCGCACCATCCCTTGTTCATAAGTTCCGATGCGCCGCTCAGAGGCTTGGTTCAATGAAGGGCTTCCCGCTCCTTTTCAGCATACCGGAGCTCTCTGCAGGGATTCCTGTTCATCTACTCTTCTCTTCATGGCGTTTATAATTTGATCCATAATATCACCAGAAACTCAAAAAGTAAACCGCTGTACGTCACCTAAAATGAAACGCTCTTGTAAGACGTTCCACAAGATTATATCGGCAGCAGCTTCACCGCAGCCTGTTTGCCGCTGACCTGAATGCCCGTTTCCTTCTTGCCCACCTCGGCCAGATCCTGAACGAGTCGTTCAAGCAGCTTTCGGGCCGCTTCGCCTTCCTTGCCTTGAATGCGTATGACCGGCTGGACGGCTTTGCCCGCTGCCAGCAGCTTATGCATCTGCGAGAGCTTGGTGTCGTAATCATGATCTTCGATATGTACGGACAGGCGGAATTCCTTGACTTTAATCAGACCACCCGAAACCTGCTGCTTCGCCTTAACCGCCTCCTGCTTCGCCTGGCCGCGGCTTACGAGCTTGCATGGCGGCGGGCTGCTGAACAACGAGGTGCACACCAAATCGGCTTTGTGACGCTTTGCCAGGGCAAGCGCCTCATCCTTGGAGACGACACCCAACTCCTCGCCGTTCAGGCCGGTAAGCTCGACTTCGCGCGCTTTTATCTTTTCGTTCATCATCAACATGGACTGATCCTCCTATTATGTCTGTTAAACCATGGCTTTAATGATAGAATAACATACTCTTCCTATCACTCCGCAGGCACGGACCGGACAAAATACGTTCGGTATTCCAACTGTTCCGTGATTTCCAGGCAGTTCAACTGCTTGCCGTATACGCATGCTCCATCGATGCCGATTTTGTCCCCATCGTCGCAGAACCAAATATGCTCCGAGTCATGCAAGTTGACGGCCGGGGTATGCCCGAACACTACGGTTTTGTTGATGCCGGTAGGATAATTGTAGAAGGGTTCCCGTATCCAGATGAAATCATGTGGAGGCTGCTGCTTCCAGTCTTCCACGCCCGGATTGATTCCGGCATGCACGAATAGGTGGCTGTCTGTTTCATAATACAGGGGCAGCGTATCGAGAAAGGATAGATGATGCTCATATTCCCGTTTTATGTAGGCCTTGCCTTCATTGTATCTGGAGCGATCCATATCGCCATCCAAAAAATCGGCGCCGCAATAACTTTCAATCGTGTTTCGCGCACCATTGCGAATCCAGCGTGAATTGACTTCGTCCGTATCCAGCAGAATGGCATCCAGCATCATCTGATCATGATTCCCGCGAAGGGTGATGACGCCGGAATCCCGCATTCCCATCACCTGCTCAATCACTTCTTTGCTTTTTGATCCGCGATCCACATAATCCCCAAGCAGGACCAGCTTATCCTGTGCGGGATTATACTGCACTTCAGACAATAATTGATTGAATTCATCGTAGCAGCCATGAATGTCGCTTATCGCTAAGGTTCGAATCGTAATCTCCTCCCTTCCTCTTTGATAGTGCCGCCATAAGTTATGGCAGAACGCACGGTTTTATATTATGAACGTCTATATTATACAAAACTATATTTAGCCATCACATCTCCCCAGGGAGCAAATCCGGCTTCCGTAAACCCGATTTGAGTATATAGTCTTTTTGCACGCTCGTTCCCGGGTTTGTAACACAGCATAACATCATCCGTACGATTCGGCGAATGGCGAATCTCATCAAGAACCAGGCGAATCGCAGGCTTGGCATAATGCATTCCCTGAAATTTGCCGTCGATCATAAATCGGTATATCCAATAGTTGTCATCGTGCGGGTGCAGCCCGTACATAACAAATCCGATCATTTCATCATCATGGAAAATGGCTCTCGTCTCGAAACCCTCCATAAATTGAGCTTCCGCTATGGAATATAGATTAGGGGCAATCCATTTCTCCTGTTCAGGTTTGGGTTTAAGGCGGATGCAATCCTCCCAATTATCTTTATCTATGACATGAAGTGATATCAAATGCAAGACTCCTTCAACATGGTTTATGCCTCTATCCTAATTCAACTCGGGCGATATTTCACGGTAATAAATATTTAAATCCAAACAGGACGCAGCACGTTGTCAGGTACTGTGCAAGATAATGAATGATTATAAGCATTTATTCCATATTCCGTTCACTTCTCAATGGATAAACTAGAAGTAACTTTATTCTACATGGAGGCGATATCTATGCGGCAATGTCACAACGACATCCAACCGAAAGGACTACAAATGATGAAACGAATGAGGGTTACGATATATGAAGAACATATTGAACATTGGAGTTTTGGCCCATGTTGACGCCGGTAAAACTACGTTAACAGAGCAAATTCTTTATAAGGCCGGTATTATTGAACAAGCCGGCTCGGTGGACCATGGCAGTACGACCACGGATTCGCTGGACATTGAGCGGAGACGGGGCATTACGATCAAATCCGCCGCGGTATCGTTCATGCTGGGCGATCTGAAAGTCAATCTCATCGATACGCCCGGTCATGCCGACTTCATCTCGGAGGTCGAGCATTCGCTTAGTGTACTGGACGGCGTCATTCTAGTCATTTCCGCCGTTGAAGGCGTACAATCTCAAACCCGCGTGCTCATGCAGACATTGAAGGAACAAAAGATACCCACCCTATTGTTCATGAACAAAATCGATCGAATGGGCGCCGACTACCGGAAGGTTTATGCGATGATACGCCATCAGCTTGACGAACATATTTGCGAGATGAGCTCGGTCATGAAGGAAGGCGGCGCAGCCGTTCAGGCGGACACGGCCGATCCCCACCACGCAGGCTGGGTGGAAACTCTGGCATTGTCCAATGACGATCTGCTGAACGATTATGCCCTGGATATTCCGATATCACAAGAGCGGCTGCAGGAGGAATTGCGGAGGCAAACGCGCCAAGGCAAAGCTTATCCCCTATTTGCAGGTTCAGCAGCCAAAGGACTCGGCATTGAACCGCTGCTTCAAGCGCTCGGTGATTTTTTCCCGGTTAACCATTCGTCAATGCTTCAGCATGAACCGTTATCCGGCTTGGTATTCAAAGTGATCAGACGGCCGAATGGAGAGCGGAATGTATACCTCCGCCTGTATGCAGGCTGCATCCAGTATCGTGATGAAATTCCGGTGATCCATCAGAACGGACAAACCTCGACGCTCAAGGTGAAGCAGCTTCATGCCCTGCGCCAGGGCAAATCCATTCCGGTCCATGGAATCGGCGCAGGCGACATTGCCATTCTCATCGATGGCGAACTCAAGGTGGGCGACATCATCGGCAGCGTTTCCGGGAGGATGAAGACGGTTCATTTTCAGAAGCCGCCGATTCAAGTCCGGGTTTCGGCCGTTCATTCCGCGGAGAAACATCAGCTGCATGCCGCCTTAAGCGATCTCACCGAAGAGGATCCTTTTCTGCAATATAGCCAGGATACGAAAACAAGCGAGAATGTCATCCATGTATTCGGCAAAGTCCAGCAAGAAATTCTGCTGGAAACGATTCTGCAGCAGTACGGCATCGAAGCCGAATTTTCCGCGCCGCGGGTGATATGTATCGAGAAGCCTTATGGCACGGGCGAAGCCGTTGAATATATAGGCGAGTGTCCTTTTTATGCAACGGTGGGCATCAGGGTCGAACCTGGCGAGCTCGGTACCGGAATTCAGTACAGACTGGAAGTGGAGCTGGGCTCCCTTCCCTTAGCTTTTCAGAAAGCAATCAAAGACACGGTATTCGAGGTGCTTCAGGAAGGTTTGTACGGATGGGCCGTGACCGATACGATCGTAACGCTGACGCATACCGGTTACGCAAGCCCGGTTTCGACGGCAAAGGACTTTCGAAGCTTAACTCCTCTAGTCCTCATGGCTGCGCTCGACCAAGCAGGGACGGAAGTATACGAGCCCATGAACGTGATTCAATTCATTCTGCCGGAAAACAGCTTAAGCAAAGTACTTTCCAAATTAGCCGCGCTGGACGGCACTTATCAGGAACCTGCGTTCCATAACGGTACCGTCCACGTTCACGGCACCATTCCGGTACGGACTACCGACTTGCTGAAAGCCGAGGTTCATTCCCTTACGAGCGGTGAAGGCATGCTCACCGTTAAACCAGGCGGTTATACGAAGGTGCAAGCTCCCTTCCCAGTGAATACACGTCGGCAAGTCAACCCGCTGAACCGTGGTGAATATATGCTTCACTTAAACAAGATCATGTAAGAACACTGGCGGACTTGCGGCTTCATCGAATTGCAAGTTGGTAGGTTATTCAGCTTGTTTCGCGTTAGGCGACTCATGCACACAGGATGTAAAGACAGGTAGCGGTGTCGAGAGAGAATCTCGCCCGCTATTTTTCTTCTTCCCGCACAAAAAAAGCCTGCGCATGTCCGCTATAAGCGATTAAAAGCGAGGGAAACGAACCGAACGCCGTAGCATATGGATTATGTTCGCCATAGCGGAACGCGTAACGTTTTCTATTGATTCTGCGGCCTGCCGTGCATAACAACCCAAGCACGAGCCTTTCATCGTGAATAAGATGAATGCATAACCGATGTTCCATTATGAACCTTCAGGAGGCAAGAGGCCTATGCATGCCATAATCGGGATTATTTCCATCATGCTCACGATAAGCATCCTCCGCCGCAAATCTCGGAGAAACAATCGATAGCCTACGATAGGCTGATATTCGATTGGGGCTGCCTATCTACGGTTGATATATACAACAAATTACGGCCGGCGCATCGCCGGCATTTTTTTGCGTTTTACCGGAATCTATCTTTCTTAGTTCGGCGCAACATTTTTTGCCCCTTGTCACATATTAAGCGACAGGAAAAAACGTTGCTCTAGACCCACCCATGCGTGGATTGGTATTATAGTCAGGTACTATTTTTAGGGGTGTGCGGAAGGAGTCGGCCAGACGTGGAAGAACAACGTTACAAGGATCTAAAATTAGGTGAAAAAGGTGCGATTATCAGCATCATTGCTTATATCTGTCTATCTGCAATCAAGCTATTGATAGGTTACTCGGCGAACTCCGAAGCTCTGCGTGCCGACGGATTAAATAATGCTACCGACATTGTGGCATCTATTGCCGTATTGATCGGATTACGATTATCGCAAAAACCTGCGGACCGGGATCATCCTTACGGACACTGGAAAGCGGAAACGGTAGCATCCTTGATCGCCTCTTTCATCATGATGGCCGTCGGGATCCAGGTATTGTTCGGGGCCTCATCTTCCATGTTTGAAGGTACCCACGAATCGCCTGATCTCATATCCGCCTGGACCGGTATCGGCTGCGCGTTGGTCATGTACTGCGTTTACCGCTATAACAAGCGTCTTGCCAGCCAAATTAACAGCCAAGCCGTAATGGCGGCCGCGAAGGATAATCTCTCGGACGCTTGGGTCAGTATCGGCACGGTTGTCGGCATCATCGGGGCCCAATTTCAACTTCCCTGGCTCGACCCGCTGACGGCCATAGTGGTAGGTTTTCTGATATGCAAAACCGCTTGGGATATATTCCGTGATGCCTCTCATCATTTAACCGACGGATTCGATGAGAACATCATCAAAGGCTACAAAGAAACCGTGAAACAAGTGGTTGGCGTCAAAGGGGTCAAAGACATTCGGGCAAGAAATTACGGCAGCAACACGGTGGTCGACATCGTCATTCTGGTCAGATCCAATCTGGACATTCGGGTTGCCCATGATATTTCGGACCAGGTGGAGCATGAATTAAAAGAAACGCACGGCGTTTACGACGTCCATGTTCATATTGAACCGAGTTAAACTCCTGATTCCAAAGTGTCAAAACAACGACGAAGGTCCGGCCGCTTTCTCATTGGCCGGACCTTTCATCAATTCTGTGCTTCGATCGATTTTAAAAGTGCGCTTCAATTCCTCCATTGTTTCATAGCGGTTCAGGTCAACGCCTATGATGTTAGATGGGCTTCCTGGATCACCTTCAAGATTTATTTACCTTGTCTTCTCCAAAATAAAACCCTTTAAGTTGTTGATCAAAGAAATCCCTTAAGTTTTCTTGATCGATTGTATAAATCATTTGCCCAGTCCATATATCTGTTCTTGTTATATAAATCTTTTCAAGATCATATTGGATTCTTATTTCTCTTCCGGCCTTTAATTTAAAAACAATCCCTGCACTAATGCTGGTGTTTGCTGGTATTTGATTCAACGCTACACGATCTGATTCAGGTACAGAATTAATCCAATTTACAATATTATTAATTTCATCCTGATTTAATTCAACGTCTATCCAATCGATATATGCACCTGATCCTTTTCTGGTGTATCGTGCTTTGGACATCTCCGTGCTGGAGATTTGTTTTACCTGAATTTCTTTATTTAAGTTTGACTTACTCATGAAACCATTCATATCACCCAGAACAAAATATAATGTCCCTATAACGAGTATGAGGATCATAAGTGTTCTTCTATTTTTTAGATTGGTTATAATTGCACTCTCCCCCCATGGATAATAAAGTTGGTGTGTTCACGTCCCACCGCTTTAAGCAAACGATAGCCTTCTTCAAATTAGTATTCAACTTACTATGTCTCTTCTAATGTTTCTTATATTGGGTTCAATTTGATCAAATCGATTCAAACAGTGGTTTCGAATCATGTCTAAGTCATTAATACTTTGAGACTCATCTTTATTTCTAATTAGAATATTCATAATCCAGTTAGATAGATTACGAAGATGTGCACGATAAGAGTAAAAGCGAATCAAGTCCAGATTAATCTGAAATTTTCGATCCAACTGTTTAATATAGGAAGATATAAAGATGTCGAAACTCGAACCAATATAGCCAAATAAATTATACTCGGGTGGTGCTAAGATCACCGATTCCCAGTCTAAAAAGAACAACTGAGTATTGTGATATATGATATTCCCACCCCACATATCACCGTGACACAAAACAAGTTGGCTAGAATTGATGTAAACTGAATTCCGGATTTCTCTAACTACGTTCATGGAAGAAAGAATTTGTTCTTTCTTTAATAAAACAAGCTCTCGCAGTGATTGATTTAAGCAATTGTTTCGATTTGATTTCTCAAGGATCGAAATACATCTCAAAAGATCAGATTCGAAAGTGATATCAAATGATTCCTTTGGTAATAAAGTCTGATTCACTTGCGAAGTAATCTGTTCTAATGTAGCCACGGACTTTGCAATTCCTACAAGAATCTCATCTGAGAAAGGATATGCCTCAGCCAAGGTCTCTCCAACTATAAAATTAAATAAAACTATAGTGATGTCTTGTAATTTAGTAAATAAACTCCCAAAGCAATTCTTTATTGGATGAGTAATGTTTATAAACAACCCTTGATGATAAAGGTCCCAAGTCAAAGGCAGGTAATAATTTAGTCGTCGTATTCCCTCTCTTTGTCTATCATTATGATGATCAAATAACTTCAAGTAATATTGTTGTTCGTCAATACAATTTACTTTATAGGAATACGCCGAATCCCCGACCGGAATAAATTCAATATCCTTAATAAGAATTCCGTAGTTATTTTGTATGAATAAAATAAGCTGTTTATCTTCGATTTTGAACTTACTTATCAAAAGTCTCACCACCATATGATGAGGAATTGTGGTTCAGGCCAGCCCGTGTCTCGTCAGAGTATAGCAATAACGCAAATGCCAGCTGCAAAGCTTCTCCACCATGTTTCACGCCTCCCGAAAGCCTCCCGTCTTGTCCTCTCTTCCGATCAACTATGAACGGGGCGGGAAGGGCATACCATAAAGAAAGGCCGGAAGCCGTTTTGTCAACACAGCTTCCGTCCCGATCTTCCGGACGACTAACTCAAATACCGATTTCGGATGACCCCCATGTGATGAAGTTCGTGTCCCGCGATGACGTACGCGAGGGCGCGCGCCGTAATGCTTACGTTGTTGGCTGTGCCCTTGCGGGACCACGCCTCCGCTGGCAACCCGCGTAAGAGTGTGATCGTCGATTGCCGTACCGCCCGGTAGTCTTCAGCCAACTGCGCGGTTGTCCAGCTTCCGAAAGGAGGCATGAACACTTCCTGGTCGAATCCGGGCAGAGGCGTCTGGTCCCCTCTTGCGAACCGGAGAAGACGGTAGGTCATGACGCGTTCCCCGTCCGCGATGTGCCCCACGACTTCTTTCAGCGTCCATTTTCCTTCTGCATACCGATATGCGCCCTGGCTTTCGCTCAACGATGCCAGCAATTCGGTCATTTGCTTTTCCTGGGCGAGCAGAATGTCGATGATGTTGCCTTCCGGCACCAACCGGATATACTCGCCGAAGCCCCCGGTGTATTCTACTTCTGACGGTCTTTGGTTCATGCGTGGTCCCCTCTCTATAGAGATATGGAAAATTATAGCGCTCCTCTTAAGATAATTCCGTCCATTTCACACTCGAGTTGCATCCATTAGATGAACTTAATTTTTACTCTAGAAATGTATATTTCCGTAACTGACGTTTATTAAAACGTCAGTTACTTAATTGTTACCGAGTTGTTCCGCCAAACCGACTAGAATTCCTTCGGTTCCACGAATGTAGCAGAGCCTATAAGAGTCCTCATACTGAACGACTTCGCCAACGAGCTGAGCACCATGCTTAGTGAGTCTGGATACCATTTCGTCAATGTCTTGCACGGTGAACATAACGCGTAGATAACCGAGGGCGTTTACAGGAGCAGTCCGGTGATCTGATATAGTAGGTGGGGTTAGAAATCGGGAAAGCTCAAGTCGGCTGTGACCATCGGGGGTAACCATCATAGCAATTTCGACGCACTGAGAACCCAGTCCGGTTACGCGACCTGCCCATTCACCTTCGACCGTGGCTCGCCCTTCGAGCTTCAAGCCGATCTCCTCGAAAAAAGAGATTGCGTCATCAAGGGATTCTACGACGATGCCCACATTGTCCATTCTTAGTAATTTGTTGTTTGCCATTGCCTTATCTCCTTATGTGTACAAATTTATTTACAGGAATAAGTGAATTGGGTTTTCGGGTATGTCATATAACGTTAATGTATATACGAACCCGAGAGGCTTATGGGGAACAACGACCGGTTCAACGAACATAGCCTCGCAGGGTTGTGAGCTGGTATGGCTTCTCTGCCTACAACTTCTCGCGAATTAAGGTCCGAACGGCCCGGATCGTAGATACGATGTTATCTGACGGCGATGCCATCATGGAATAACTTACAATATCAGTCTATATGTCTGTTCAACAATGGTTTTCTAACTCAATTAGTTCTTTGATACATCTTTTCAAGTATGGTATTATATATCTAATAAAGACCAAGTGCGCTAACACTTGGTCCATACAATTGGCTTGAATGGGTAATCCCTTCTTAGTCATTTACGATCGGAAACCCACCTTCGGCGGTCAACCTTAGGGTGGGTTTTTACTTTCTCTTGTTGTTATTAATGTAAGTTAAAAGTGCAAGAAAGAATGATCCAAATAGGAACATAATCGTTAGTGCATCTTTCACTTCCATGGCTTCACCTCCTTTCGAAGGGAAACCATGACCACCCAAGATTTAATTGTAGTTATATTTTACCTTTATTTACATGTGCGTACAAGCGTTCTTATGATGACTTTTGATTTTTCGATTCTAAATATGGTTTTAATACAATTGTCGGCCCTTTCAGATACCGTTGTTGTATTCACGAGCCCGAGAGGTAAAAGGTCGAGCTAGCGACCGGGTGGCTCCGCAACTTAGCCTCGCAGGGTTATCTGCCTGACTTAACTTCTCCGATTACGGAGCCGCAAGTGTGTGCCAGCGTGAAGATGGTGTTATGTGATGCCAAAGTTCTCTTCGATCCATCCACAAATTAATCTATTCTTTCCAAAGTCTTGTTACTTCTTCTAATACTAGGTCTTTAAATTTTAATTTATAGATGTCTGGTTTCTTTGTTTGATTCATGAAATCCAATCCGTAATTCGAATTAAAATAATTCATCATCAACGTCATTACATTCCCGTGTGTTCCAATAGCAACTTTCTTTCCCTTGTGTTCTTCTAAGATATTTTTCAACACTACAACTGATCTATTTTGGCAAACAGTGTTAGACTCTCCTCCTGGCAATGCATAGGCAGGGTCATCAAACATCTTCTTCATAGCGGGCATAAATTCTTCATTAGTAATAATATAGTCTGAAAAGTGCCTTTCCCTAAGATCCTCAAATATCTGAATATCTATTTCTAACTCTTTGGCCAACCCCTCCAATGTTAGAATTGCTCGAGCATAAGGACTTGATATAATCATGTTTATTCCTTCATCCTTTAATATTTCAGTTATTTTTTCTGCGTTCATCTTTCCCTCTATGGTAAGCCCCCTAGTTCTTTCATTTCCTTCTGTATATGGTGACTCGGCATGCCTAACCATATAAATAATGGTCTTCATAAAACCCTCCCTGAACGTTCCCGTATCCACGTTGTCCAACCGACCAACGGGAGCGGCCGCGATGCGGTTAGTCGGTGCGGATGTGTCCGCTGAATTTGCTTCCCTGCCAATCGCTTCTCGCGGACCGAGGAGCTGTCAGGCTCGATGCGTGGATATGATGTTAGGTGATGTCCCCCGCTTCATGGATTAACTTTCAACAGTTCTTTATCTGTTCCGTTATATACGATCCTTCTTGAAAAATTAAACAATTCAACTGCAATCCATATGCACATCCGCCATCAATTCCTATCTTGTCTTTACTAAACCAAATATCTGATGTGCCATGGATATCAATAGTTCTTGTATGTCCAAAAATAACTCTTTTGTTTAAATCCTCAAAACTGTGTTGAATGAATTCATCCTTAATATACATAAAATCATATTCTGGCTGGTTCTTCCAATCTATAAAATTGGGATTCAATCCCGCATGAACATAAATGTGATCATGATCTTCGTGATATAAAGGTAATTCACTTAAAAAGTCTATGTGGTGACCAAAAAAAGTCTTAATTGTATCCTTCGCCTGGTTCAATATCTCATCAGAGATTTCGTTATTCATGTTATTAATATCACAATAACTTTGGAGGGTTTGTATTCCCCCATGTTCAATAAATTTAGATCGAATCAATGCGCTATCATTATTTATTAAATCAACCAATCGTTGGTCATGATTGCCTCGTAAAGCAATGGCATTATGCATACTTACTAATTCGATTACTTTTTCAACTACTGCTTTACTATTAGGCCCTCTATCTACATAATCACCAAGCAAAATCAACTGATCATCTATCGAATTATATTTGATAAGATGCAACATCTGATTTAATTGATCGATACATCCATGAATATCGCTAATCATAATTGTTCGCTTCATAGAATCTCCTAACTATAAATGTTTTTAAGCTCTTGGCGGATTTCACCTACGTTCCTGTATTACGACGACGTCCATCTCCCTTAGATAGCTCTTATCGAAGGGAGATGGGTGTGTCCGCCTGACTCCGTTCCCTTGCTTATCGCTCCCGGTGGATCAAGGGTCGGCAACAGCCAACCCGTAGCGTGAATATTATGTTATGGGATTCGAGAAGGGCAGCTGGAACCCAGTTTTCATACAGACCCGTTCAATCTCCTCAACGGGAAACGATGTATTTCTGTTATTCGAAACGAGATTGGTGTAAAAATCATTGATCACTACAGCTATAGGAGCGTACCGCATTATAATCTCCGCTGCAGAATCCATCACTTCTAGGAATTCCTTACCCTCAGCACAACGACGTATAAATTCGATTCGTTCAGAACGGTTCATCCTACCAGTCAATGCTGCTACAAGCCAGTTCACTATTTGTGCTGCCACATAACATCCATCATGAGTCTTGTTCAATTCAAAAAACTCCAATTCGGAATCTGACAGTTCAAATCGAGAAGACGTTGCAAGTCCGAAGTCCGAAATATACACACGGTGACCGTCGGTTAAAACATTGTTAAAGTGAACGTCGAAATGTAGTAATCCGTTCGCATTCATAAAGGAGACCGTTGACAGCAAGTTTGAGTCCAACAAGGCAAACGCTGAATTGGCTGCATTCTCACCAATAGCGACCTGTTCGGTAAGCCAGTTATGCAGGTTGTAAGGTACGTACTCACAGAACAGTACAACATTGTAGTTGGATTGCTCAAGGGCCTCAATACGATCCCGTATTTTTGAAGTACCCCAAAACTCAACCATTTTGGAAACATCGCTCAGTTCCTCAGAGATTGGATTACGCCGTTTGGGGCTTTTTAACACCCGCCAGTGATACATTAGGGGAAAGTTCTCACACTGTCTCGCCAGAACCCAGTTGGTGGTCATTGTATGGGCAGCGACCTCACGCCACACTCCAGCACCTGGTGAACCTATCCCATAGTGGCAATACGGAGGAAGATTAAACGCGTTTCTGGTAGACATATAATTTTCGGAGTGGCTTTCAAGTTCCGTAAGCGGAACCATTTTCACGAACACGGGTGTATCATCAATTTGTAAGAAAGCCGTTGTACCGCCAATACCCGTATTTAGAACCGTAGCTTTTTCCACTCGCTTGCTAAGCTGCTCATCACTTACCAGACTTAAGGCAGTAGACACGGCGGCATAGCGGGCAAGTCGAATGTCGTGTGTCGAATGCTCGTTCGTTGATAATTTCATAGGGGATAGCATCCTTTCGCTCTTTTGTTCTGGTTAATGCATTTTTTACTATTTATCTAACTATTATCATCTCTCTGTTCTGTCGTATAACGTTCTTATATTCACGACGTCGAGAGGCTTAAAGTGCGTATCTGGAGAGGCGTAGCCTCCAACCAAATCGGCTGCGCGTAGCGCAGTTAACCTCGCATATGTGTCCGCCGAATTCTATCCCCTGCCAATCTCAACCCGCAGACCGAGGAGCCGTCAGGTTCCGAAGCGTGGATATGATGGTAAATGATGCCGGCGCATCTTCGAATTACCCTCATTACATCTTTATTATAAATCCTGTCTTATCCCCTTTAATAAATCCGCAACTCTCATAAAAGCTTTGGGTTCCTTCCATTCTAGAACTTGTCATTAACATCACTTTATAACAATCATTCTCCCTAGCGATTTCGACTGCTTTTTGAAGTACTAATTTCCCGTAACCGTTTTTTCTATAATCAGAATGTGTAACAACATTCTCAATCAAGCCATATGGTCTTGCGCCCCTAGTTAAATTACTAATAATAGCTAAAACACATGAAGAGACAAGTTTCCCCTCATGCTCTACAACAATAATCTTCATCAGCTTGTCATTCATTATCTCTCGCCAATGATCTTGTATTTCGTATATATTCAGTTCTGGATCATCTGCATTTAAATACTTATATAGCAAAAGTAGTTGATCTAATTCATTCCTATGAATGTATCTGACAGACACATTGGGCATGATGATTCCCTCACTCTTAGGTTTTTTATCAGGTTTCGGCGGTTGATATAACGTTTGTGTGCTCCCGACGCTGAGACCCTTAGATGTAAATCTTAGTGCCGCAGATGTGTCTGCCTGCATCTTCATCTCCGAATCACCTCGGAGCAAAGCCTGCAGCGGGAATACGATGTTATATGAATAGATCTTCTTATAATCTTCCTACAAACTTCATGACTTCTTTGGCCAATCAACAAACCATGCATCTGTTATATATTCATTCCAATTAATTATTGTATATTCTGCTTTAATTATTATTTCAGAGAATTCATTATTATAAGAAGATGAAACTCCAAATATCCTGTATAAATTTCGTTTTCCTTCTTCAATTATATCTAGTTTAAGTATTTCAAAATCTTTATTATTAATTAAATCAATATTCGTTTTTGTTTCTTCATTTCTATCAAATATTCCTGATTCATAGGTTTCAACGTTGTAGAATTCCAATGTACATTGATCAGTATTCTTTGCAACATTGTATGGGTTTAATTTATGTTCAGATAGTACATTTACCGATTCTAAAATGAGTATCAGTTTATTGTGTTCGATGTTAATAACTTCAATAATACAATCATGAAAATCAATTTGATCAAGTCCATTCTTTGAAATGTATACCCACATGGAACTCACCTTCATAAATATTTAAGCTCTTTCAATTGCATTCATGACGTCGAGAACCCTAAGGACCGTAGGGACGGTGGCTATGCCACTTAGGTTCGCAGAAGTGGCATGCTGATTTCTGCTTCCCCGCTCACCTCTTCGGGTGAGCTTTAGCCGTGTTGCGGTAATACGTTGTTATCAGTTATCCAAGCCTTCTTCGAGTTCACTTGCAAAATCATCTTTATTGAATACAATTTCACATCCTGAAAAGCACCCTTTGCTAAGATATGCCTTCTCAATACCCCTTCAAATCGCATTCCAGTCTTCTCCATTACTCTGGCGGATCCGATATTATCCAGATGGCATCTTGCTTCAATTCGAACTAATCCTAATTCATCGAATCCAAAATCTAAAATTTCCCAATTACCTCGGACATGTATCCTTGATTCCAATATTCATTTGACAATACATAACCAAGCTCTGCTCTTTTATTTCGATTATCCCAACTCACAAAACTACAACTACCAATTAGTTTCTTGGCTTGTTTGTGCTCAATCCCCCAAGGTCCTACTTTCTGTGTGTCATAACGGTTTAACACAAATTCAATAAATGCTTTTGTATCATCAAGTGACTGATGAGTGTCCCAAACGGTATATCTCGATACCATAGGAAATCTACAATAACCATACATATCATCCTGATCCGAGTAACTTATCTTTCTTAATCTTGTTCGCTCAGTTTCAAGAACAGGGAACTCCTGAAAATGATCTTCAATTTGCGTCATTGCAGCCACCCTCAGATAAAATATTAGTGCTTAGCTTTCAGATAACGTTTATGTATTCCCGAACCCGAGAACCTTAAGGCTGAAGGACCGGCCGTGGCGCGGTTAGGTTCGCAGGGTTGTCCGCCAACGCTTCCCTGTACCTCTGAAATCGCTCCGCAGTGAAATCCCTTCGCTCTTGGCGGACCAAGGGGCGAACGCCCGCTGCGGGAATATGGTGTTATGTGATGTCTGCCTCATCTTCGAATAATTCTCAAAAATTATAAGTACTTCTTAAAGGCTTTACTCGAATCACCGTCATAACCTAACTTTGTATAGAACTCGTGTGCTTGCTTCCTCGAAGCTCCGCTGGTTAAAAAGACTTTAACACAACCCCTTGAAATACACAGCTCTTCAATATGCTTCATAATGAGCGATCCATAACCTTGACCTTGTCTGTTTCCAGATACAATTACACGTTCTACAACCCCGAAAGGTTGTGATTCAATCAACGCATCTAAACATAGATGCAGATGTGCAGTTGCAACGATCTCTTGGTCTACTTCGCAAATGAACAAGAAACTATTAGGATCTTGTTTAATTTCTTCTATTCTAGCTTCCAACACTTTTATTTTTGTGTTGTTTGGAAGCAACTCTTTATATAGTCGTTCAATAGCTTCGGTGTCATTGGTTTCAGCTTCCCGAATTATCATTCACATTCTCCTCTGTATTTAGGCTGATTTCACATAACGTTTCCCACATCTATGACGCGACCCAGCCCTAGATAGCTCTATCTTAGGCTGGGTCGTGTGTTGTCTGGATTTACGCCTATGAGCGTGCTTTCTTATGAAAAAACCAAGGGGCGAAGCTTAGATGTATGGTTAGGTGATGTTACTGCCTTATCTTAAATTACATTCTTATAAATGTTTAACAGATATATATTGTTTCTTATGTATTATAGTATTTTAAGGGTATTTCATCATGTCTTATGTGTTCTAATTTTCTAGTACAATATACGGCTTTAAGGGCGGTCGGCTAATCTCCCATAAGGGAGGTGATGCCCATGGAGGTCAAAGATGCACTTACCTTAATGTTCTGTTCGGCATGTTCATTCTGGCATTGCTCACCTACATGAAAAAGAAATAGACCGCCCTCGCTAAGGTAACGGTCTATTTCTCGACCTAACTCCTGTGGCCGACTGCTCTTTATGTAGTTATTGTGCTATGGAGTCGTGTTCCAGCACGGCTCCTTACTTATTCTTACCTCAGTATAACTCATTTTATAACGCTTTTATATGTTTTGTTGATTATTTTTTATTTATATAAGGTCTGTAATGCTAAAAACCTTTGAACAAGATTCCAACTCTATTTTTTACTTTGGTATAAAAACTCAACTTCACCATCTCGTAAATATCGATATTCAAATAATTGCATTGTTCTTTCCCTAATTCTCTCCTTTATAACCCTGCCTAAGCTTACCGACCCTTGTGATCCAAGGTAACCATTATTAATAAATGTCTTCTCTACAAATTTTGTTTCCCTTAAGTGATACTGTAACCATTCTTTCTGCGATTCAATTAGTGCTTCTCTTGGTTCTCTATCCAACTTAGAAAGAAGCTTTTTATATATATGATCTAACTCATCATCCCAAATCTCTGTATATTTGCTTTCAAACGCCCCCCATTCTAATGTTGTAATAATCTCTTTGGAATTTTGAAATTCATTAAATTCCACCTCATAATCATGATCTATAGGATTACGAAGCATTTCATCATAAAATTCTCCTTTCAAATCAAGGTTCCCAATGCTCATGGTTAACACTTCCTTGTAAGAAGGATCTGACCGACCTTCAGTTATTTCTTTCGATTCTGTTCCATTACCTGTACTCGCTACATCAGGAGGCAGCTCAGAATTCATTAATGTTTTAGTTTCGCTGTTCAAGGTAGTCGATTGACTACTATTTTGACAAGATGAAAACACTATCGTAACAAAAAATAATAAGAATATCTTACCTTTCATAAATGATCTCCTTAAATAATTCTTTAATATTTACCGGTAATGGCGTATAACGTTTTGCTTTCACGAAACGACCCCGCCTTAGATAGCTCTTATCTTAGGCGGGGTCGTTTGTTGACTGAGCTTTTTCCATGATTATTCATCTGACAACCCAGGGGCGATAGCCCCACAGCTTGAATATGGTGTTATCTGATGGGTATGCCTTTTTATGAACTACTAACATTTCTTTTACTTAATTTCTTTAATGCCGAGTAATCCTGATCGGACTTAATAAAATTTAATATCTTTTCGGCACATTCTGTTGGATTCAAATCTTCAGTATTTACTTCAAGGTCATATTCATTAAAGCAATATACTTTGTCGAACTGGGAATTTGCTAGTCCAATCATTCGATCTCCTCTGAGTTGCTCTCTTCTTGTGAGTTCTTCTTTCGAGCATATTACACCTACGAATAATGTAGGATAATCAATAAGTACATCAAGATAATCATTAAACCACTTGTCATTTTCGATTACGGTATCGACGATTACATTCAGACCATATTCTAAAAACAGTTTAATTGTGGCGTAGTACATGGAGATTATAGGATCAAACATTATTTGTCCGATAACTACATCATCCAATTCTTTTACTGGTTTTAAATCTGGAAATTTGTTATTAATAAGATCATTGAAATTATGAAAAAAATCATCTATGGATAAATGATGAAAAAGAATCTCTTTCTGATTGATCAGTTCCATAGAAATACTAGTCTTTCCTGCACTTGAAGTTCCGTTCAAGAACACAATCTGTCCTTGCTTCAAACGAATCACCCTCACTTATAAGCGTATCTTTCAGATAACGTTCTCGTGTCCACGACTTAGTCGTATGCGTCCAGCTGAAATCGTTTCCCTGCTAATGTCAATTGCCTCCCCGAATCCTCTTCTTACTCCGGCCGGACCGAGGGGCGAATGCCCCGAAGCGGGAATATTATGTTAGGCGAAGTCATTTTCTTCCATGATTAATCTTGCATACTTATCCCATTCTTTATTATCAGTGTTTATTTCAATTGTAGGTACCATTGATTTGGACGATTGAATTCTGAGTCTATTTTGGGTTTCGATTAATTCTTTGCACGCCGCATTAATATCTTCTCTTGATTTGTTAATCCAGTTATTTGGATTTCTGCTCATTATTCTTTCTTCAACAATATCATTAGATATAGTTAACAAGATACATTTAGCTCCTATTTTATTTAAATCGTTCTCAATACTAGTTATTTCTGTATCTTCTGAATCCGAGAATGCGACTCGATGATTTAAATGGAACCTCTCTAATACAAAAAAGAGTCCTCTAGATTTTCTTTTCCATGGTCCTAAATTAATCGCCCAATCATTTAAATTCTTTAGCATATCAACTCTATCTCTTAATAGTTCAAGATGTTGATCTCTTGATAATCGAACAAACTCCCCATGAACATTATTCAGAATCTGAGAATAATGTTCACCAAGTATAACGATGCTCAACTCGGCTGATTCGTCAATTGCTTGATATTGTTTTATCGCTTTAAGAAGCGATGTTTTACCCGCGTTTGAAAACCCTTCAAGGATAATTCCCCTAATGTTCATATAATGGTTTCCTTCTTTATAATGATTTTGCCTAACGTTATTGTATCCACGAACACGAGAGGCTTAAAGGAGCGTCAGCGCGGGTCCGTCGGACTTAGCCTCACAGGGTTGTGGGCTGAATAAACCTCTCTGTTACCCCCATCTTGCGAACCGAGGGCCCGATGGCCCGAAGCGTAAATACTATGTTAGGCGATGCTCTCATTTCTATGAATTACTACCTAATATATGGTCGTTATAAATTTTATCGTTATTT